>NZ_JBEZJZ010000006.1:0-164872 GCF_040651455.1 Streptomyces sp. NPDC048483 | reverse complement strand
CCGCGATCGGCCCGATCCTGAGCGGACTGCAGTCCCTCCCCTCAGTGGCCTGGGTCCCCGCGGCGATCATCTGGTTCGAACTGAGCGACGCCACCCTCTACGCGGTGGTACTGCTCGGCGCCGTCCCCTCCCTCGCCAACGGCCTGGTGGCCGGCGTCGACCAGATCTCCCCCCTCTACCTGCGCCGGCCGCACCATCGGCGCCACCGGCCTCGCCGGCGTACGGCATGTCCTCCTCCCCGCCGCCCTCCCCGGCTACATCGCCGGCCTCAAACAGGGCTGGGCCTTCTCCTGGCGCTCCCTGATGGCCGCCGAACTCATCGTCAACGCCCCCGACCTCGGCACCGGCCTCGGACAGATGCTGGAGCAGGGCCGCGAGCTCGGAGACATGTCCTTGGTACTGTCCGCAATCCTGCTGATCCTCATCGTCGGCATCGGAATCGAACTGCTGATCTTCGCGCCGATCGAGCGGCGGGTACTGCGCAGCCGCGGCCTCCTCGTCAAGAGCTGAAGGCGCCTGCAGCGCACACCACCCTCGCCCAGCCGTCTCAGGCGCAATTGGCGTTGCCTCAGCCCAACTTGGTGGTCGGGGCGCCTCCCGCATGGAGGAGCACATGAGCCCCCGTAAGCCCAACATGGAGCCGTCCATCTACTTCGGCGCCGACGGCTGGTGGCACGGCCGCGTCACGATGGGCGTGAAGAGTGACGGCGGCCCCGACCGCCGGCACCGCCGCGCCAAGACCGAGACCGAAATCAAGCGCAAGGTCAGAGACTTGGAGCGCCTGCGCGACCAGGGGCGCGCCCCGGCCGCAGGCCGCAAGCCGACGGTCGCGCAGTGGATGGAGACCTACCTGACCGACATCGCGAGCCTGAAGCTCAAGCCTCGCTCCCTGGATGACTACTGGTCCAAGACCCGCCACGACATCATCCCGGGCGTAGGAAGGCACCGCATCGACAAGCTCCAGCCTGAGCACCTGGAGCGGATGTACCGAGCACTGCTCGATGCCGGACATGCCCCCTCCCACGTGGTGAAGGTTCACCGCATCCTGTCGCGCGCCCTGAAGATTGCTCACCGCCGCCGCATCGTCGGTGAGAACGTCGCCACGCTCGTGGACCCTCCTAGCGTCGATGAGACCGAAGCGAACCCCTTCACCAAGGAGGAGGCCAAGGCGTTCCTTGAAGCAGCGGCGAAACGGCCCACCTCCATGCGGTGGATCGTGGGTGTCGGTATGGGGTTCCGGCAGGGCGAGACGCTTGGTCTGCGGTGGCCGTACGTCGACCTGGGCGCGGAGCTGTTCCGGCCGGAGTGGCAACTCCAGCGCCTCACGTGGCGCCACGGATGCGACGACCCGCAAGCCTGCGGCTCACGCCTCCACCGCTTCGAGCCATGTCCGCCCGACTGTGCCACGCACCGGAACTACAAGCGGGGCTGCCCGAAACCCTGCCCCAAGGCATGCGCCCAGCATGCAAGCGCCTGCCCGCAACGCAAGGAAGGCGGGCTCGTCTTCACCCGGCCCAAGACCAAGAAGAGCCGGAACGCCGTCCCGATCCCGCCCGTCTTCGTGCCGTTCCTGCGCGACCACAAGGCTCAGCAGGAGGAGATGCGAGCCGCCGCCGCGGAACTGTGGCAGGAGCACCACGTCGTGTTCTCTCGGCCCGACGGGCGCCCCCTCGATCCGCGCGCCGACTACGAGGAGTTCAAGGAGCTGCTCGCCGAGGCCGGGATCGACGACCGCCGCCTGTACGACGGGAGCCGCCACACGGCCGGCACGATCCTGAACGAGCTGGGCGTCGACATGCCCACGATCATGGAGATCCTTCGCCACACCCAGATCAGCCAGACGCGGCGGTACGTGAAGGGCAGATCACACCTGTCGAAGGACGCGATGCGGCGCATGGGCGAGTTCTTCGTGCCCGCTCCCCCGGCTCCCGATCCGGGCCCCACTGAGACCAAAACTGAGACCCTCGACGGCCGCGCAGCCCGCTCCCGCCGCCGACGCCGCATCCGTTGAACGAAAAAACCCCAGGTCGGGATGGTTCCGACCTGGGGTTTCTCACTGAGCCGCCTTCGGGATTCGAACCCGAGACCTACGCATTACGAGGGCATGAGCGATCATGCCGCCGGGTGACAGCTCATGCTGTCGCATACCGTCTTGCCTGATCAGAGCACATGCTTCGTCCTCGGCGCAGATACCCCGTGCCGCCCCGTCCAAAGGCATCCGGCCACCCCGTGGCCACCCATGGCCACACGGGAACGATCATTATGGCGCCACACACCAATTGTGGTGCTCCCACAGCGCGGCTTGCTCATCGACGCTCGAAGGCTCCAGGCGCGTATGCGCAGCACCGTGAGCAAGTCGACAGTGCGCGTGCTCATCCCCTCTGGGGCCGCAGCCCGTGTTCGGCGGCCACGAGCTCGGGAAGGGCCTCGGTCAGGGCATCGCGCCAGGGCCGGATGGGTGGGAGCCCGGCCGACTCCAGTCGGTGGTGCCCAAGGACGCTGTAGGCCGGGCGGCGTGCGGGGCGGGGGTGGGAGCTGCTGTCGACTGGGCGTACGCGTAGGGGGTCGGCGCCGAGCAGTCGAAAGGTCTCGCGCGCCAGCTCGAACCAGGTTGTCTCGCCGCGGCTGGTGCCGTGGAAGACTCCGGCCGGCGCCGTGCCAAGGACGGCCGCTTCTCCCAGGAGTACCAGCAGATCTGCGAGGTCAGCGGCCCAAGTCGGCTGGCCCCGTTGGTCGTTCACGACTTCGAGCGTGCTTGTGCTGCGCTCCATGCGAATGATGGTGCGAACGAAGTTCCCGCCGCCCGCCCCGTAGAGCCATCCGGTCCGTATGACGTAGCCGGTGCGCGGGAGCAACGTCAGCACGGCGCGTTCGCCTGCCAGCTTGCCCCGTCCGTAGGCGGTGCGCGGGTCCGGCTTGTGGTCCTCGGCATATGGCGTGTCCGCGACGCCGGAGAAGACATAGTCGGTGGAGATGTGCAGCAGGCGGGCGCCCGATGCCGCGCACGCGGCGGCCAGGTGCGCGGGCCCGCGGCCGTTGACCAGGAAGGCCTCGTCCTCGTGCGATTCCGCGTCGTCGACCGCCGTCCAGGCGGCGCAGTTCACCACGACGGCCGGGCGGTGGGTGTGCACCGCTCGCCGTACGGCCGACGCCTTGGTGATGTCGAGGCTTCGCCGGCCGAGGCCCACCGCGGCGCGGCCGCCCCGTGCGAGGCGGTCGAGCACCGCGTGGCCCAGCATCCCTTCCGCGCCCACGACCATCCAAGGGCCGGCCGGCGGAGCCTCGGGCGGTCGATGGAGAGGCATCGAGCCGGCCGCCCTCAGCCGTCCTGAGCCGGATAGAAGTAGTTGAGCGGGGTGCGCTTGACCCAGGTGGGGATGGTGCCCTCGTTGTTGACGCCTTTCTGGATGAAGGCGAGGTTGTGGTAGAGGTGCAGCCCCACCACGTGCTGGTCGGTGTAGGACGGGGAGAAGTCGCGGTGGTGGTTGGCCTCCTGGTATTCCAAGCCCTCCATGAGCTGTTTGAGCAGGCCGATGCTCGTGCCCGCGCCCGCCTGTGCACCGCTGGTGCCACCGTACTGCGGCCAGTACGAGGTCTGGATGTCCTCGATCACATACCACCCACCGGGGCGTACATAGGGGAGAAGGGCGTCGAAGGACGCCAGAATGTGCTCGTTCACATGGCTGCCGTCATCGATGATGATGTCGAACGGACCGTGCCGCTCGGCGAGTTCGCGCAGAAAACTGGCGTCGTTCTGACTGCCGACGAAGGTACGCAGACGTGGTTCGTCCAGCCCTGACTTGTCGTAGATGTCCAGGCCGTGGACGAGGCCTCGGGGAAAGTAGTTCTTCCACATCCGCAGGGATCCGCCTCCCGCGGCCGGGTCGGAGTAGCCCCCGATGCCGATCTCCAGGACGCGCACCGGCTCGTGGCGCAGCGGGGCGAAATGGCGGTCGTAGTGTTGCGTGTACCAGTGCCAGATACCCCATTTGTCGCTGCCGAAGCGCAGGGCAAGGTCACCGAGGTCGCGGTCGCGTCCGGCCATCGCGGACGAGACGGCCTGGGCGGCGAGCGCGGCTGGATGGGGGCTGTCCGCCCTGCGCAGTGCGCGCGAGCCGATGCCGAACTCGCGGGCCGGGCGCCCCTCGGACGACTGATCGGCCGCCGGAGTGACCAGCTCGGGACGGACGGTCACCTGCCGGGTGGCCGCGCCGTCGAAGGAGGGCGGACCGTAGACGCTACGGGCCAGGGAGAGCGCGTCCGTCGTGATGTGGGCCAGCGCCCCGCCGGCTGGGCCGCGTCGGCAGTCCACGCCGCCCGGCGACACCGTGAGCAGATACTCGGTCCCCCGGTCATCATGGGTGACCCGCAGGCCGACCGGCACTTCCCGCTCCAGCACCGGAGGCTCGCAGCGGCCCGCGATCTCCGCCACGAGCACGTCGGTGACGACCTCCAGGCCATGCTCGTCGATCAGGCGGAGCAGGTCTCCGTCCCGCGCCCCCGCCGCGAGGATCAGGGGTTCCACGAGGGATCCGTTAAGTGCGTTCTTCATGTCTACGCCTCCAGGGCCGAGTTCGGGGCGGTGACAGTGTCTGGGCCGGACGTCGGGGCCTGGTCGAGGACCGCTGGAGACGTCCACCCCGCCCCCAAGGCGGACAAAGAGGACGGAACTCCTTTTCGGCGACATTGAGTCAAACGATGTTAAATATTCCTTGAATAGAACTTTAAGAAATTGAACGAATCTTTATTGAAACAAAGATTCACTTGATGGCGATTTGAGAGGATGCATCCACAGACCGGACTAATGTGCGATTGACACTGCGGTCGGGGGCCGCGGTGCTCGATTGAGAATTAGGGGGCGTCGGCGTGCGGTGTGAGAGCCCGACAGATGCGGGGCTGAGTCCGGTAGATGAGGGGATGCGATTCAACATTCTTGGCCCCCTTGAGATCCTGCGCGGCGGAAGGGACATCACGCCGAGCGCGGAGAAGCTCCGCTGGCTGCTGGCTCTCCTTGTGGCTCGCGGCAGTCAGGTGGTGAGCATCTCGTCGCTGATCGACGAGGTGTGGGGGGAGAACCCGCCGCGCAGCGCCATCGCGACCACCCGCGGCTACATCTGCCAGCTGCGCACGTCCTTCCGGAAGGCGACGGACTACTCGACCACCGACTCGCTGATCGTCACCCGCCCACCGGGGTACGGCCTGCGGCTCAGTACGGGGCAGGTGGACGCCAAGGCATTCGAGAAGGCGACCGAGGGGGGCCGGAACCTGCTGGCCGCCGGCCGGCCGCGAGAGGCCGCACAGCGGCTCGGTCAAGCCCTGGGGCTGTGGCGCGGTCCCGTCCTCGCCGACCTCCCGACCGGCCGCCTGCTGAGGGCACACATCGCTCACCTCCACGAGATGTGGACCACGGCCCAGGAACTGAGCATCACCGCGCGGATGCAGGTCGGGCTGCACCGTGAACTCATCCCCGAACTTCGCTCCCTCGTCATCGAGTTCCCGTTCAACGAATGGCTGCACGGTGCGCTGATCGAGGCGCTCAACAGGTCCGGACGGCGTGGGGAGGCGCTGCGCGCCTACCGCGACCTCCAGCGCATTCTCGACGATGCGCTCGGTCTGGCCCCCTCCGCACCACTGCAGCGCCTGCAGCGGCAGCTCCACGTACCGGAGCAGGAACGCGAGGAGCCCGGGCTCCCGTTCGCCCGTGGGGTGGTGCCGGGACTCCGGTCGGCCTGAGGCACGACGGCCGGTGGCGCTGGGCAACGCACCCTCCACAGGTCCGTACGGCTCTTTCGCACGCCGGTCACCTCGGGGCCGTGGCAGTGGTGCCACGGCCCCGAGGTGCGTCAGGCGAGGATGTGCGCGGCGGCGAAGGCCGGCTTGAGCGAGTCCTCCCCCAGCCTGCTGCCCCTGGCGCAGAGGTAGCCGTCGGGGCGGATCAGCATCCAGTCAGCGGCGGCGAGTCCGAGGTCGGCACCGAGCGTCCGGTCCGGATCGGGGAGCGGACGGGGAGTACCGGCGCCGGCCCTGCTGCTTTCGGGGTCCTCCGTGGCGCCGACGGTCCGTACGGAGAGCCAGGCGGCATGACGCTCGGCGAGTCCGGCGGCGGTGCTCCGGGCCGTGGTGTCACCCGCGGCGACCAGCAGAGTCCAGCGCGGGTCGCGCAGCTCGCCGAGGAGCGCACCCCAGCCCGTCGTGGCGCCGCGCTCCGGAGAGACCTTGGCCACGCGCTCTCCCGGCACAGGCCCCCGCCGGGCTCCTGCGGAGGAGGGGGAGATGGTCAGCGGGCTCTCCGGATAGCGGAGGTTGAGCCCGGAGACCCCGCCCAGGATCTTCCGCTGCATCTTCTTCCTGACCTGCTTCACGTTGCGTACCACCGCGAAGACCAGCGGCAGCGCGACGCCCGCCAGGGAATTCTTCAGCTGCACCAGGAACGTCGCCCGCTTGGTCGAGCCGAGCAGTGCGCGGCCCACCGGTACGCGCTCGGCGCTGTAGCTCTCCAGCAGGCCGTCCCCGGCCCAGCCGTGCTCGACCATGGCCAGCTTCCAGGAGAGGTTGACGGCTTCTTGAATGCCGGTGTTCATCCCCTGGCCCGAGGCCGGGCTGTGGACGTGTGCCGCATCGCCTGCGACGAAACAGCGCCCAGCCCTCATGGCCTGCACCATCCGCTGCTGAAAAGTGAAGACCGACACCCAGTCCGCGGGCTGCACGGTGACCGGACGGCCCAGTCCCGCACGGAACTTGCGAGCGAACCGCCTGGACACTTCCTCGGGGCCCGCCGCCTGGTCGACGTCAGCGGTGTCCAGCATGCGCCAGCGGCCGGGCTCGGGCATGGGCACGGTCATCACCGTCCGGCCGCCGGTGTGCACCCAATAGATGCTGTTGCGAGGCAGGTCGACGTCCATCCGTGCGTCAGCGATCAGCCAGGTCTCGCTGGATTCACCAAGGAGCTGGAGACCGAGCTGCTTGCGTACGGTGCTGTGACCACCGTCGCAGCCGACCAGCCGGGACACCTCCAGCCGCTCCCGGCCGCCCTCCGGCAGCCTCAGCGTCGCCCGCACGCCGCCCTTTTCCTGGCTGAACTCCTCCAGCCGCACGCCCCATTCGATCTTCACGCCGAGCCTCGCCACCGCTTCGCGCAGTACGGCCTCGGTGCTGACCTGGTCGATCGCCACGGTGAAGGGGAACCTAGTCGGCATCGTGGAGTAGTCCGCGTCCAGCTTCGCCAGCCGGGTGCCCTCGCGGAACATCGTGAAGCCTTCGATGCGCCGGCCTCTGTCCAGGATGTCGGAGACCACGCCCATCTGGTCGTAGCTCTCCAGCGTGCGCGGGTGGGTCGCGATGGCCCGGCTGGTCGTGGCCGGACCGGACTTGCCGTCCACGATGCGCACCCGTAGCCCGTGCCGGAGCAGTTCATGGGCCATGGTCAGCCCCACCGGCCCGGCACCGACCACGAGGACCTGGGGCGTACCGTCAGGCGTCACCGGCACGTCCCTCGCGAACCAGCGTGTAGACGTCCGGGTCCACGGTGGCCAGCGCGCCCAGTGGCTGGACCCTCTGCCGGAAACCCTCGCTCCGGACCGCCGTGAGGTGCGACTCGGCGTCCGTCCACTCCGCGATCTCGACGAAGACGTTCTCGTGCCGCACCGAGCGCAGCAGCTCGAAGCGCAGGTACCCGGGCTGCTGCCGCATGTAGGCGGTCAGCTCCTCGGACACCTTCTCGAACTCCGCGACATCGCCGGTCACGGTCAGCTTGTTGACCAGCTTCACCATCGTCAGGCTCCTCTGCTCTGTGGGTGGTCAGGCTCGGCCCAACCCGGTCTGATGGGGTGTGGCACGGCCCGCTCAGCGGGCCGCGGGGGCCATGGGGGAATCCGCCCGTACCTGCTCGCGCAGCGTGCGGCGCTGGATCTTCCCGGTGGCCGTCCGCGGGATCTCCGGCACGGCCCTGATGTGCTGAAGCCGCTGGAAGACGGCCACCTTGGCGTTGACGTACTCGACGATCGCGTCCAGCGCGCGCGTCTCGTCCGCGGCCCGGTGCGAGGGTTCGAGCACGACCAGTCCGAACGGCACGGCGCCGCTGAACCGGTCCGGAAAGTCGACCACGGCGCAGTCGGCCACCAGGGGGTGGGTGACCAACACCCGTTCCACCTCGGTCGGCGACACCAGCTCGTTGTCGCACTTGAACACGTCTTTGATGCGGTCCGTCAGGAACAGCGCGCCCTCCAGGTCGATCAGGCCGATGTCGCCGGTGGAGAACCAGCCGTCCTCGTCGATTTCGGCGGCGTGTTCCCGGCCCAGGTAGCCGAGCATCAACTGCGGTCCCCGGACCTGCACCTCGCCCTTCTCGCGGTAGCGCAGCGGGGTCCGCCGGTCGACGTCGACGACACGGCATTCCGTGCCGGTCACCGGGTAGCCGACCGAGTCCCACTTGGGTCGGTCGATCCGATCGCAGTGGGTCAGCGGCGAGGTTTCCGCCATGCCGTAGCCCTGGAGGACGGGCACGCCAAAGTGCTCGGTGAGCGTTCTGGCCACGCCGCCCGGGAGCGCCGAGCCACCCGAGAGCACCGCCTGGACGGTGTCCAGGCGGAGTTCCGGAAGCCTGGGATCGGCCGCCAGCCGGGCCAGCCACACCGGCAGGCTGTAGAGACGGTCCGCCTTGTGCTGGTTGGCCAGTTCGATGGAGGCGGCCGGGTCGGCGTCGCGGCAGAGCACCTGGGTAGCCCGGGCGTACACGGCGGAGTTGAGGTGCATCAGGTGATAGCCAGGGATGTGATTGACCGTCAACGAACTCTCGTCGAGCCCGTGCGCCACCGCCACCTGGACGGCGTTGGCCACCACGTTGCGGTGGGAGAGCTGGACGCCCTTGGGGGCGCCGGTGGAGCCGCTGGTGAACTGGATACAGGCCGGCTCATCAGGGGCGGTTGCCGGGCCCGGGGTGGCAGGGTGGGCCGGGGCGGCTGCCATGAAGGCGTCGAACGACAGCGTTCCGGGGACGGAGGCGGGACCGTCCATGACGACGATCGTCCTCAGCTGGGGGAGGCGGTCCAGAGCCGGGGCCAGCTCCTCCAGCATGGCCGAGGTCAGAAAAGCCGTCCGCACCTCCGCGGTACGGCAGATGTGCTCCAGAGTGTGGCCGCGCAGCATCGGATTCATCGTCACGACGACATTGCCCGCGCGGGGAATGCCGTAGTAGGCGGTGGCGAAGGCCGGGTCGAGCACCATCGCGAGCCCCACGGCACCATCGGTGCCGGACAGAGCGGCCGCGCAGCGGTCGGCCGCCGCGTCCAGTTCCGCGAAGGTGAGCCGGTGGCGCTCTGTGACGATGGCCACGCGGTCCGGGTCCTTGGCTGCCGCTCGGCGCAGCAGTTCGTCCACGGTGACGCGGTCCGGGAGCAGGTGCTTGTCGGCAGGGGGCACGGTGGGAGTCCTCTTCTTGCTCGTTCGGGGAGGGCGGGGAGCTGGTTGCTACAGCTGGGGCGGCTCGGCGGCCCAGCCAGGGGTGTCGAGCATCTCGACCACGGCGCAGGACCAGGTGAATCCGGAGCCCACGCCAACGAGGAGGCACCGCTGTCCGGCGCGCAGCTGCCCGGAGGACACCAGGTGGTCCAGGCCGGCGAACTGGTCCCCGGCTCCCAGGTGGCCCACCGTCCGGCCCCATGACCAGGTGGTGCGCTCGGGGTCGATGCCGAAGGGACGGAAGTAGACCGAACTCAGCCGGCGCCTGCCGAAGTGCGGCAGCACGAACCAGTCGATATCCGGAAGGTTGAGGTCCGCATCGGCCAGTGCAGCCTTGATCGCCGCACGCTGGCCGCTTCGGACCTTGGCCGCGCTGAAGGACATGCCGAACACATCGAGAAACTCGTTCCGGGTCGCGTCCAGGTCCACGGGCAGCACAGGATTCACGGTGGCGGGGCCGGTGCTCGGGCCGGCCCGGTGCATGCCCTCCAGCTCGGGGTCGGAGACCGTGACCAAGCTGCTGATTCGGGCGAAGCCGCCGGCCGGAGAAAGCACCAGGGCGGTGCCACCGTCGGCGTAGACGGTGCCCGAGTCGCTGCGCCACCTGTCGACGGAGGGGAGGGGCCAGGTGTCCCCCGTGGTCAGCAGGGCTCCGCCGTCCTGCGGGTGAGCGCGGAGCCGGGGGGCGGCGAGTTCGAGCGCGGCCATACCCCCGTTGGACGCCTGCCGGACCTCGATCGCCGGGCAGCCGTTGCCCAGGGTCCGCCGCTGGACGTAGGAGGCCGGGGCCCACAGCCGGTGCCCCTGGTAGTGGACATGGGCGTGCAGGATCAGGCCGATGTCCCCGGGGTCCGTCCCGGCCCTGTCGAGGGCCACGGTGGCTGCCCGTGCCGCCAGCTCGGGCGGCGCTTCCGGGGAGTCGCAGACAGCCACCGACGCGATGTCCGCCTTCCGGACGACCGCGGGGGCGGCGAGCTCGCGCCGCACCGCGTCCTGTGCCGTCATCCTCGGCGGCAGCGCGCAGCCGGTACCGGTGACGTACAGGTTCTCGTGTCTCACTTCACCACTCCAGGCAGGCGGGCCGACGAGCCGGCCACGCGGGTCGGCGATCTGAGAAGAGGCTGACGGGTGCTTCTCGAAGCTGCCCGGAACGGCGCTTGAGCTGGGCCGGGCCCCCCTTTCTCCGCTCGCGGCCCGAACCGGTCGTCTGGGAGTCCAGCGGTGATCCGCCGCGCTTGGATCCGGCGGGGCGACGCTGCCGGGCGGGGCGGTCCAACCGACGACAGCTCCGGTCCCGTACGAGAGCTGGGAAGGCCGACGATGACCACACGCACCCTCACCATGGGGGCGGCAGACGCCGCCCTCCCCGAACAGCGGCTGCCGCTGGCCTTGCTGTTCCCGGGGCAAGGGGCACAGCACCCCGGCATGGCGGCCGGACTCTACGGCGCCGAGCCGGAGTTCACCGCCGCCGCCGACGAGGTCTTCGGCCATCTCGGAGATGAGGGCGCGCGGATCCGCACGGACTGGCTGTCCGATACCTCGACCGTGGGCATCGATGACCCGGTACGGGCCCAGGTCATGCTGTTCGTCGTCGACTACGCGCTGGGCCGGATGGTGCTGAGCTGGGGACGGCGGCCGGCGGCGCTGCTCGGGCACAGCGTCGGCGAGATGGCCGCGGCCACCCTCTCGGGGGTGTTCGCCCTGCCGGACGCGGTGGCCCTGGTGCGCGGGCGGCTCACGCACTTGATGGACTCCCCGCCCGGCGGCATGCTCGCGGTGGCCGGCTCGACCGGCGAACTCCTGCCGTTTCTGCGCGGCGGGGTGGCGATCGGCGCGGTGAACGCTCCCCGGCAGACCGTCCTCTCCGGACCGTCTGGCGCACTCGCTGAGGTGCGTGGGGATTTGACCGAGGCCAGCTTCGTCTGCCGCCGAGTGGCCGCCGAAGTGGCCTTCCACAGCCCCGGGCTGGCGGACCAGGCCATGGCGTGCGAACCGGACTTCGCCCGCGTACCGCTGAGCCCGCCCTCGATTCCCGTGTTCTCGACCGCCTCCGGCGCGCTGCTGTCCCCGCAGGACGCGACCAGGCCGTCCTTCTGGGCAGCGCAGCCGGCCGCTCCGGTGCTGTTCTGGCCCGCGTTGAACGAACTGCTGGCACAGGGGCCGCACTTGATCGTTGAGGCCGGTCCGGCCGGGGGGCTCGCCGCGCTGGCCAGACAGCACCCCTCGGTACGTTCCGGGCAAAGCGAGGTGCTGGCGGTCCTGCCGACGCGGCCGCGGAGCCGGCAGGACGATCTGCGCGCCGCGCGGGCAGTCGCGCTCCGCGTCCGCTCCGCGTGACGGCAGCACCGCCGTTTCACCCGCGCGGGGCCGGGCCTCGCGCCACGGCCGGGTGGCGGTGGGATCCGGCTCTCTTCGGCCGGAACCCACCGCCACGCGGACACCTGGCCCGGTTCAGCGGGGCAGGTCGTCCCGGTGCACCCGGCGCTCCGCCACCCGCAGGCCGTCGTCCGTGTGGACGAGAACGTCCTCGCAGATGCACGTCAGATGCAGCCGGGGTTCCCCGCCGGCCGGAGTGACGAAGATCAGCGCATAGCAGCGGACGAAGACCGAGCCGTCCTCCCGCGGTCGCACATCGACCATCCCGTGCCAGTGCCGCCGCTGTACGCCCTGCTCCTCGAAAGCGGCGTGCGCCTTAGCGGCACCGGCGGCGAGTGCCGCGCGGCCCCGTACCGGCTCCGGCAGGGTGGGCGGGAAAAAGGCTCCGTCAGGGGTGAAGGTGTCCGCCCACGCCTGGGTGTCGCCACCGTCCAGGAGCTGGAAGTGACGTGCGTAGAAGAGCTGGACCTCGGCGTACAGCTCGGTGACCGGCCGCTGCTCCGTCTGGCTTGCCGTCATGACAGGTCGTCCTCCGTCTCCGTGTGCGGGCTCAGTCTTCGAGCAGCGCGACGGCGCGCGTCCACCCGGCGCTGCCGCCGGCGAGCTTGAAGGGGAAGCAGGCCACGGTGAAGCCGGTGGACGGCAGCTGGTCGAGGTTGGCCAGCCGCTCGACATGGCAGAACTCCCGCTCCCGGCCGATGAAGTGGGCCGGCCAGAGCACGCCGGGGTCCTTGGTCTCGTTGTAGCGGCTGATCATGTCCCCGAAGGGGGCGTCCACGCTGAAGGCGTCCGTGCCGATCACCTTGATGCCGAAGTCCAGCAGCAGTTCGGTCGCGGAGCGGTCCAGGCCAACGAATTCGGAGAAGTACATCGGGGTGCCCACCCACTCGCTGGCCCGGGTGCGCAGGAGCGCGATGTCGTTGGGCTTCGGGGTGTAGTCGATGCGTGCCAGCTCCGCGCGCAGGAAGTCCGCGTCGGCCACCTGCTCGGGCGCCGCCGTCAGGTCGAGCACAAAGCCCGGATTGAAGAACCACTCCAGTGGCATCTGGTCGATGGAACGCGGCTTTCCGTCGCCGTAACTGACCGAGGAGCCGTAGTGCGCCGGGGCGTCGACGTGCGTGCCGGTGTGGGTGGTGAGCGTCATGGTGTCCACGGACAGCAGTTCGCCGTTGGGGAGCACCGAGGGGTCGATTTCCAGCCCGAACTCCTTCATCTCCGAGGCCATATGGGCCGCGCCGGCCGCGTGGTCCATGACCTCGTGCACCACCGGCTCCGGCTCCCAAGCGGACGCGTCCACCGCGACCGACAGGTCGATGATTCGCATGCTCTGCTCTCCTGTACTCATTGGTTATGGGCGAATTCGGTAGTTCTTCATGAGGCCGGTGCACTCGCCCGGTGTTCAGGCGGCGGCGAACAGGTCGGTGCGGACCTCGACGGCGGGATTGCCGAAGGCGATCCGTCGGGTGACCTTGGCCCCGATCGGGGTGTGCTGGATGAGCCGGGCCGCGACGGGCCGGACGAGATCGCCAAGCCCGTCCCTCCCGAGCATCCCCTTGCTCTGCATCCGCTGGACCTTCATCACCCGGTCGATGTCCGGCTGCCGCCGGCGCCGGAAGGCGGCCAGCCGCCGCGCGCCGAAGTCGTCGTGGCGCAGCGCGTCCAGGAGGACCGGGTGCAGCAGGGCGGCGTCCTGCACCGCCAGGTTGATGCCCTGGGCCCCGAGCGGCCCGTGCGTGTGCGCGGCATCGCCCAGCAGCACGAGGCCGTCGCGCTCCCAGTGGGGGGCGCAGCCGCCGAAGACATCCAGCAGGGTCAGCTCGCGCAGGCTGGTCAGCTGCTCGTCGATGAGGTCCGCGTAGCGCGGCACCGCCTCTCGCAGCCGGGCCTTCACCTGCTCCACGCCCTGTTCGGCGAGTGTGCGGTAGCCACCGTGGGGCAGGGTCCAGCCGATCTGGAGCCGGTCCGGGTAGGAGTCGTGCACCAGCACAGCCCCGGCGGCGGCCCGGAAGATACGCACCCGGCCCGCCGTCCGCCCGGCCGCCTCCAGCTTGAACCAGAGGACATCCTGGTCGAAGACGTCGGCGCGGCCCGATCCGATGCCCGCCAGCTTCCGGACCTTGGAGTAGCGGCCGTCGGCACCGACGACGCAGCGGGCCCGCACCGTGACCGACTCCGAGGTCCCGGTCACCTCGGCGCCGGTCACCCGGGTGCCGGCCAGGACGAGATCGCGTGCCCGGTGGCCGGCGAGGTAGCGGAACCCCAGGTAGCGCTCGCAGTGGGCGAGCAGCTCCGCCAGTACGTGCCGCTGCGGCACGCTCAACAGGGTGTTGTGCGGCGGATCGAGACGCCCGTAGTCGATGTTCATCAACACCCGTTCCCCCTGGAGCAGCTGGAAGCCGTCCAGGCGATGGGCGCCGCGGGCCACGATGCCGTCGAGGACGCCGAGCCGCGCCAGCACCGCCTGCCCGCCGGGCTGGAGGATCTCGCCGCGGTAGGCTCTCTCCAGCGATCCGGAGCGCTCGGCCACGGTGACCCGCGCCCCTGAGCGCAGCAGCAACAGAGCCAGGGACAGCCCGGCCGGGCCGCCGCCGATCACGCAGAAATCCGTGGACACCACGGTCATGTGCGCACCTCTCTCAAGGGGCCCGCAGGGCGAGGCCGTAGTCCGCCTCCACCACCTGCCCCTGGATGCACCGGGCCTCCCGTGCGCACAGCAGCCACACCACGTCCGCGAGATCCTCCGGGGTAGTCAGCCGTCCGGAGGGCGAGCGGCCGGCAAGCGCCTGCGAGACGGGATCGGCGGGGCCGCCCTTGTCGAGCTTGGCGGCCGACACCGCGTTGACGGTGATCCCCCGGCCCGCCAGCGCGATCGCGAGATAGCGGACCAGGCTCTCCAACGCGGCCTTGGCCACGCCCAGGCCGACGTACTGGGGAACCACCCGGCGCGCGCCGACGCTGGAGACCGCGACGATCCGCCCTTCGCCGTGCGCCATCAGCCCGGCCAGCCGCTCCACGCCGTATAGCAGCGGGTCCAGGGCGGTGGCCAGTGAGGCGTGGACGTCCTCAGGGCGCGGGGCTGCGGCGTCCATCGGACGCAGCGAGGCCACGTTGTGCACGAAGACATCGAGCCGGCCGGTCTCCGCTTCGGCACGGTCCAGCACCGCGCCGAGGGCGGCCGGGTCGGTGGCGTCGCCCTTGACGGCGGTCGCCGTGCCGGGGAGGCCGCGGAGCCGGGCGAGCGCCCGTTCCGCATCGGCCTCCGAGTGGGCGTAGTTGAGGAGAACGTGGAACCCTTCGGAGCACAGCCGGTGGGCGACGGCCAGGCCGACGCCCCGCGTCGCACCGGTGATCAGAGCGGTCCGGCCGGCCCCTGCCGGAGCGCCGTCCCGGGTCACGCCGGGTTCCCGTTGATCGTCTTCTCCTCGGCGTAGGCCTTCGCCAGCCGGAGGTTGGTCATGCTGTTGTTCCCTAGCACTCGCCGCAGATACCGCCGGGCGTCCGCCACGGTGGTGCCCTCGCCCAGCAGGTGCAGGGCGCCGGCCTTGATGACCGCGGTGTGCCGGGCGCTGACGACCAGTCCCTCGGGGGTGGGGCTGAATTCCCAGTGGCCGGTATGGACTTCGAGCAATGGGGGGAGGGAGATCTGCTTGTAGACGATGCGGTCGTGCGGCAGGCAGATGCGCACGGACCGGGTGGTGTGCTCGTTGCCGTCCGGCGAGACGCTCACCATGTCGAAGAACTGGATGCCGGGGACGTCCTCGGTCATGTCCAGGCGGGCGACATGCGGCAGCCACTCAGGCCACCGGTCGGCCTCGTACAGCATCCGGTAGGCATCCTCGACCGTGCCGCAGACGAACAGCGGGTCCTCGAATTCCACGGTGAGTTCCGCGAGTTCGCCGGCTCGCTCCACGGCCGCCTTGAGCTCGGCGAGCTGCCGGCGGCCAGCGGCCTCGAACTCGCCGGCGAGCCGTTCGACCTCAGACGCCGGGGTGCCTTCCGCGGGGGTGAGGCGGTGCCGCAGGCCGATGGCGGTGCCTTCCGCGGTGTCGGCGAAGGTCCACTCGCCGTCGGCCCTGTCCAGGCCGGGTGGAGCCGTCTCGTTCTCGAATCCGATCCGCAGGGCCGCGCGGTCCACGGTGCGGCGCGAGGTCCAGTGGCGCACGGCGTCACCGCCGCGCAGCGCCCAGACCGTGACGCGATCCTGTTCGGCGCCCGCCTCCGCGGACCCGTCCTTGGCCCGCTCGGTGTGCACGACCGCCGAAAAGTACTGCGGCCAGCGGGACACGTCAGCCATCAGGCCGAAGGCGAGGCCGGCCGGCCCCTTGGCGTCCGTGCTGCACTCGATGCTGTGCGGCCCTCTCTCGGCCATGGAATCCTCTCTCCCACTTGGTTTCCGGGCCGCCGGCATGCGATGACACGGCGACCCGGGACACTGTCGACGGCGGACCTTGACACCGCCTGGAGCGGTCCTGGAGCCCCGCGCCGCGACCGGCGGCGGCGCCCCGGCAGGGCCGGTCCGGCCCAGTGGGGGTCCAGTGACGCTTGAGCCGCTGTACCTAACGTCAGCGCCCATGAGGCACAGACAGCTCGGTACCGGCGACCCGACCGCCGCGGCGATCGGCTTCGGCACGCTGGCGCTGGTCGGCGGATACGGCGCGGTCGACGGGGAGACGGCACAGGCCACGGTGCGGCATGCGCTCGACCTCGGGGTGACCCTCCTGGACACTGCCGACTTCTACGCCGGCGGCGAGATCGAGCGACTGGTGGGCCGGGCGGTCGCCGGGCGGCGCGAGGACGCGCTGATCGCCACCCGCGGCGGCGCCGTGTTCACGGGCGCCGCGCGGCCCACAGCCTTCGACTGCAGCCCGGAGCGGCTACGCCGGGCCTGCGAAGCCTCGCTGCGGCGCCTGGACGTCGACCACATCGACCTCTACTACTTGGCGCGCGTCGACCCTGCCGTCCCGGTCGAGGAGAGCGTCGGAGGCCTCGCCGAGCTGGTCGCCGCCGGCAAGATCCGCTGGATCGGGCTCTCCGAGGTCTCCGCGGAGCAGCTGCGCCGGGCGCACCGGGTGCACCCGGTGACCGCGCTGGAGAGCGAGTACTCCCTATGGGAGCGCGGCATCGAGAACGAGATCCTGCCTGCGGCCCGCGAACTGGGCGTCGGCCTCGTGGCACACAGCCCGCTCGGCAGGGGGTTCCTGGCCGGAGGCCTCGGCTCGGCACACGACCTGGTCCCCGGTGATTTCCGTCGCCGGCAGGAGCGGTTCGCCGACGAGAGGCTGCGGCGGGACCGGCGCCGTCTGGCCACCGCCGAGGGCATCGCCGCCGCCCACGGGCTCAGCCTCGCCCAGCTCTCGCTCGCCTGGCTGCTGGCACGCGGCGAGGACATCGTGCCGATCCCCGGTACGCGCACGGCGGCACACCTCGCGGAGAACGCGGCGGCCGCCGACGCCGTGCTCGACCCGGACGAAGCCGAACAGCTCTCGGCCGTCCTCATGGGCTGATCAACATCTGCTCCGAAGGGAGAGCCATGCCTCAGGCCGCTCGCCACACCCCCGTGATCTGGTTCGACTCCGTGCACCGGGCCCCCTCCGAACCCCCGTCAGCCGAACTCTCGTTCACCGTCCCGGCGGGACAGCTCGCCGCGGTGGTGAGCCCGGAGCCCTCGGTCGCCGCGTCCGTGGCGGACCTGGCCACGGGGCTGGCCGCGCCGGCAACCGGGACGGTACGCCTCTTCGGGAACGACCCCTTGGCGGCGCTGCGTGATGGCCGGGCCGGGGCGGTCTCCCGACGCTGCGGACTGCTGCAGCAGGTGACGGTATCCGAACTGCTCTCCATCGTCGGTGAATTGGCGGGCGACCGGTGCCCCGTGGCCGACCTGGCGGAACGGGCCGGGGTGGGCGGACTGCTGCGTCGCCGCACGGAGTCCCTGACGGCGGGCGAACAGGCGCGGGTGAGCCTCGCCGTCGCCCTGGCCGGCGCGCCCGAGCTGCTGATCCTGGAGGAGCCCGCGGACGGCCTGGACGAGGCGGAGCGCGCAGAACTCCTCGTCCCGGTCCGTGCCGAGGCGGCGGCCGGGCGCACGGTGCTGCTGGTGACCTGCGACATCGATACCGTCAGCGAGCTCGCCGACCGGTTCCTGATCGTGGACCGGAGTGGCCTGGTCGCCGACGCTCCCGCTGCCGGGCTTGGCGCCGGAAGTACCGCGCACACTCTGGCCTTCTACGCCCCCACGGCCACCGAGGACCTGCTACGGGAGCTGCCCGGCACCCTGCGGATCCGGCTGTCCCAGGGGTGCGCCCGGCTCAGCACCACGGACGTGGCGGCGACCCTGGCCGGCTTACGGGACGCGGGCATCGAACCCCGACGGCTTGAGGTCGGCGACGGCGGGGTGGCGGACCGCTACCTGCGGCTCGTGGAGCCGGGCGGCGGGCAAGCCTCAGGGGCCGGGGAGACCACCGAAGGAGCCGCACGGTGAGGACCTTGTTCCGGGTGGAGCTGCGGCGTGTGCTGCGCGACCCCGCCTACCTGTGCGGCAACCTCATCATCCCCGTCGGGATGTGCCTGCTGCTGTCCCTGAGGTTTTCGCCGCCCGTGCCGGACGGGGTGGACCCGATGACCCGTATCGCGGTCTCCATCGCCCTCTTCAGCTCGGTCAGCGCGGCACTGAACAGCACCGGGCTGCGCATCCTGAAGGAGCGGCACACGGGCTGGACCACCAGGCTCGGTCTGACGCCGCTGCCCGCCCACCGCTATCTGCTGCTCAAGCTCGGTGTGGGTGCGGTGGCCTGTCTGCTGCCGGTCCTGCTGATCCCGGGGCTGATGGCCGGGATCATGGGCACCCAGGTGCACTGGACCGCGTTCCTGCTCTCGCTGCTCACGGCCTGGCTGGGGACACTGGTGTTCTGCGTGCTGGGCGCCCTCGTCGGATGCCTGCTCGGGGAGGCCGTCGGCGGACTGCTCTGCGTCGGCCTGCACGTCGTGCTGTCCGTACTGGCCGGAGTGTTCTGGCCGGTCTCCGCGATGCCCGGCTGGCTGCAGGCGGCCACCCTGGCCAACCCGCTCCGCCACCTGCTCGAAGCGGTCGGTCACACGCAGGCGGGCGGGGTGCCGGGGTTGGCCCACGTCCTCGTGCTGCTCGGCGTCCTGTTGTGCGTCAGCCTCGCCCTGGTGATGACCCACCACCGCGTTCTCGTCCCCCGGACACGACTGGAGGTTCCCCGTGGCGCCCAGCCACCGACCGTACCGACGCAGTGAGACCGTCCACGGCCTCTTCCGCTGGTGCGCCGAGCGGTGGCCGGGCGCCGTCGCTCTGGTGCACGGGGACCGGCGGATGACCTACCGGGAGCTCGATGCGCTCTCCGACGACTACGCGGCCGAGCTGGCCGCCCGCGGGGTGCAGCCGCGCTCCTTCGTCCCCGTACTGCTGCCGCGCGACCCGGAGATGGTCGCGGTGCTGCTCGCGGTGCTCAAGTGCGGTGCCGCTTACGCCGCGCTCGACCCGGCCTGGCCTCGCGAGCGCCGGCTCGCGCTGATCGGGCAGCTGGACGCCCGGCTGGTGGTCGCCCGCGAAGGCGGCTGGCCGGTCCCGTCCTGGGCGCCGGTGGCGGGCGCGACGGGACGCGGACGGCCGGCGCCCGCGGTCGAGGCGGACGGCGAGGACCCGTGCCAGGTCTTCTTCACCTCGGGCTCGACCGGCCGACCCAAGGGCGTCGTGGTGCCGCACAGCGGCACCGCGCGGCTCTACGACGCCTGCGTCTGGGGGGACTTCGGCCCGGGCACGGTACAGGTGCAGACCCTACCCGCGCACTGGGACGGGTCGATCGTCGACCTCTGGAGCGTGCTGCTGTGCGGGGGCACCTCGGTCTTCGTCGACGAAGTGCTGCGCCCGGAGCTGCTGCGACGGCTGCGCGGGGAGCAGGGGGTGAACACGGCGTGGCTGCCGACCGCCGTCTTCAACATGATCGTGGATGAGAGCCCGGATGCCTTCGAGGGGCTGCGGCAGGTGTTCATCGGCGGCGAGCAGGTCTCGCCGGCGCACTGCCGCCGCTTCCTCGAACACCACCCCGGCATCCCCCTCAGCAACACCTACGGGCCGGTCGAATCGGCCGGCATCGTCACCCACCACCGGATCACGCCGGCCGACACCACCGATCCCCTGGGCGTCCCTATCGGCGTGCCGGTGTCCCACAGCGAGGTGTACGTCCTCGACGGCGACCGGTCCTGCGGCCCCGGCGAGTCCGGCGAACTGTGTCTGGCGGGCGACGGGCTGGCGATCGGGTATCTCCGCGAACCGACGCTCACAGAGCGGCAGTTCACGGACGTCGACACCCCCGAGGGCCCGCGGCGGATCTACCGCACAGGGGACTGCGGGCTCCGTACCGAGCGGGGCGTCCTGCACATCCAGGGGCGCACGGACCTCCAGGTCAAGATCCGCGGCCACCGGGTCGAGCCCAGCGAGGTGGAGTGCGCCGCCGAGGAGCTGCGGGGAGTGCGTCAGGCCGTGGCCGTCCCGCTCCGGGACGCCGAGGGCGCCTGCACCGACCTGAGGCTCTGCTACGTCGCCGAGCCTGGTGACCCGCTCGACGAGGAGACCCTGTGGGGGGCTCTCGTCCGGCGCCTGCCCCAGTACCTGGTCCCCCGCGAGATCATCAGGGTGGGAGCGATCCCGCTGACGCGCAACGGGAAGACCGACCGCGCGCGTCTGGCCGCCCCCCGTGCGGTGGCGCGGCCTCACGAGGACCCGCTCACGGGCACCGTGGCCACCACGGTGGAGATCTTCCGCCAAGTTCTGGCCCGCCCGGGCGTCTCCCCTTCCGCGTCACTGCTGTCCCTCGGGGCGAATTCGCTCGAACTCGCCCGGATCTGCACGCGTGTGGCGACGGAGACCGACCGGCCGGTCCCGCTCTCGCAGCTCTACCGGACACCGTCTGCCGCCTCCCTCGCCGGCTGGCTGGAACGAGCCCCGGCGGCCGCAGACCCCGCCCCGGGCGCGGAGGACGACCTGGGAGGTGCAGTGCCGTTGACGGTGGGCCAGCTCAACTACCTCCACAGCTCCGACAGCACCAGCTCGCTGCTCGCCTGGCGGGTCGAGGGCGCACTCGATCTCGATGCGATGGAGGCGGCGCTGAATGACCTCCACCGGCGGCACCCGGCCCTCCGCGCGCACTACCGGCGCACCGATCCGCCGACGCTGCAGGTGCCGTCGGCGCCGGGCGAGGTGGAGTTCGTCCGACTGCCACGGGACGCGGCCGACGGCACCCGTCGGGAACGCTTCTTCGCGGCGCTGCAACAGCCGCTGGCTCCCACTCAGGGGAAAATCTGGCGTGCCGTGACGGTGCCTGAAGACGACGCGGGGGCATGGCTGTTCGGCCTCGCCCTGCACCACATTGCCTTCGACGCCAGCTCCAGCGGCCTGATCACGGACGACCTGACGCTGGCCTACGCCGCCCGGCTCGGCGGCCGGGAGCCGGTGTGGCCACGACCCGTGCCGCATCTGGCACAGGTCGCGGCAGAGCACCTCAAGCGGCTGGAGGCGAGCGACCTGCCGGCCCAACGGGACTACTGGCGACGTACGTTGCGCGGGCTTCCCCCGATACGGCTGCCGGGCGCGGCCGCCGCGAGCGCCGTGGCCGGCCCGGCGCTCGGTCGGGTGCGGCGGCTGCCTGCGGAGGTCCTGGTGCCCTGGGAGGAGGAAGTGAAGTCCGGGCGCACCACCCGCTTCGGCTACTTGGCGGCGGTCTTCGGCGAGGCTCTGCGGTCGCTGACGGGCCAGTGGGACATCGGCTTCCTGGCCCCCGTCGCGGCCCGCGGCAACCCGCTGCAGGACGCCACCGTCACCTGCCGGGTCAACCCGGTCTGTCTGCGCCTGCGTCGGCCCCGGGGCTCGCGTGCGGATGTGCTGACGCAGACGCAGCAGGTGATCAACGAGGCGTTCGCCGGGCAGGACCTCTCCCTCGGCGAGGTCGTCGCCGCGCTGTCCGCCTTCGGGCCGTTCGGCTCGGTGCTGCGGACGCTGCCGGTCCTGTTGGTCCAGGACGACAACCGCAGGCAGCTGTCCCTGCCCGGGTGTACGGCCGAGTTCATCGACGACCGGCCGGGGAAGGACATGCCGAGCCCGCTGGCGGTCGAGGTGCTGCTGGACCAAGAGGGAGCGACACTCCGCGTCGGGGTGCGTACCGATCTGCTGCGGGTCGGGTTCGCGGACACCGTCGCCGAGGAGTTTCTCCGGGTCTTGCGCGCCGGCCCCGGCAATTCCCGTCCTGCTGAGGTCGGTTGACCGCATCTGCGGATGCGCCGGAAATACGAGGGGGAGCCCATGCGTGGAATCATTCTGGCCGGTGGGACCGGCTCACGGCTCTGGCCGATCACCCAAGCTGTGTCCAAGCAGCTGATGCCCGTCTTCGACAAGCCAATGATCTACTACCCGTTGAGCACGCTGGTGACGGCCGGCCTCCGGGAGATTCTGATCATCACGGCCCCGGAGGACCAGCCGCAGTTCGCCCGGCTGCTCGGAGACGGGAGCCAGTGGGGGCTCCGGCTGGAGTACGCCGTGCAGGAGCGCCCCGAGGGCCTGGCCCAGGCGTTCGTGATCGGCGCGGATTTCCTCGACGGCGGCCCGGTGGGGCTGATCCTGGGGGACAACATCTTCCACGGGGCCGGCCTGGGCCGGCAGCTGGACTCGGACCGCGAGCCGGCCGGCGGGCAGGTCTTCGCCTATCCGGTGTCCAACCCGTCGGACTACGGAGTGGTGGAGTTCGATCCGCAGGGCCGTGCGGTGTCCATCGAGGAGAAGCCCGCCCGGCCCAAGTCCCGCTACGCCGTGCCGGGACTGTACTTCTACGACAACCGGGTCGTGGACATCGCCAAGAACCTGACGCCCAGCACCCGCGGCGAACTGGAGATCAGCAGCGTCAACGCGGCCTATCTGGAGGCGGGCGAACTCTCCGTGCGGCCGCTCGACCGCGGCACGGTTTGGCTCGACACCGGGACCTTCGCCACCCTGATCCAGGCGTCGGAGTACGTCCGGGTGATCGAGGAGCGGGAAGGGCTCAAGATCGGGTGTGTGGAGGAGGCCTGCTGGCGGGCCGGCCTGATCGGCGACGACCGGCTGTACGAACTTGCCGAACCGCTGGTCAAGAGCGGTTACGGCGCCTATCTGCGCGGGCTGCTGGAGCAGGAGCGCTGAGCCCGCCGCGCGCCCGGACCAGGGCGCGCACACCGAACGGGCACCGCGGCGCCCGCGGCGCCCGTGCTCGTTGACCACCTGGCGGCCGACCCGGCTCAGACCGCCCGGCCGGCCGCCAGCTTCGCCAGCTGTCCGACCACCTCGTGCGGGGAGGGCTGCGCGACCATCTCCTCTCTCAGCCGTGCGGCCGAGGCCCGGTACTCCTGTCCCCGCAGCAGGTCGCGCACATGGCTCCGGGCGAGCGGACCGGACAGCTCGTCGACCTCGATCGTCCGCACCGCCCCGGTCTGCGCGAAGCGTGCGGAGCCGAACCGCAGGTCCGGCAGGTAGGGGATGGCCAGCTGCGGCACCCCGGACAGTGCGGAGGTGAACAGCGTGCCGTCTCCGCCGTGGTGGACCACCGCGTCGCAGGTGGGCAGCAGCGCGCCGAGCGGGCAGGAGCTGACGACCCGTACGAAGTCCGGAACGTCTCCCAGGGCGGCCCGGTCGGCCGCCGAGACCGCGAGCCGCAACTCGGCGTCCAGGTCCCGCAGCCCCTGGAGCAGCGGGGACTCCCCGAAGCCCGGGCCCGTGACGAACTCCCGCATGGCGATTCCCGAGCCGAAGGTCAGACAGACCCTGGCTCGCTCGCCCCGCTCGAACAGCCCGGCGGGCACCTTGCCGTTGGGGCTGTAGGGCACATAGCGCACCGGCAGGCGGCGGTGCCGCAGCGAGTCCGGGACGATGCTCGGCGGACAGGGGTCCACGGTCCACCAGTCGGGGTCTTCCGGTACCTCCTGGCCGAAGCGTCCGAACAGCTCATGGAACGCGGCAGGCAGCCGCTCCACCAGCGTGGCGCCGCGCCCGAGGATGTCGACGCCCCAAAGGCAGCGCACGCTGAGTGCGCCGGTGACCGCCGCGGCCAGCGGCCCCGCGAAGGCGGCCGGATCCCAGACCACCGCGTCCGGCCGCCAGATCCGGGCCAGCGCCACCACCTCGTCCGCCATCGCGTCGGCGACGCGGCAGAACAGCAGCTTGGGGTCGTAGCGCAGCTCGCCGCGCGCCACGCGCCCGACCATGTCCCGGTGCAGCCGCTCGAAGTCGACGGACGGTCCCGCGGTACGGACCGGCAGCCCGGACCGCACCGCCACGGGAGCGAGATCCGGGGAGGTCACGACCTGGACGCTGTGGCCGGCGGCCATCGCGGACCAGGCGAGAGGAACCATGGTGAAGTGGTGTGACGCCAGGGCGGACGTCACGAACAGCAGGCGCACAGCAGCGGTCTCCTTGGGATGACGAACACGGAGTGCGGCGGCCCGGACGTGCGGGCCGGAGGGTCATGCGAGGGTGCGGATCTGCGCGGCGTGGCGCACGGCGGCCACCAGCGCGGCCTGGCGGACCATCGCGTCCGCCGCGTTGATGCCACCCGCCGCCGCGGTGTCGTCGACGCGCGCTCCGGTGAGCACGTCCCGCGCGAACGCCGCCGCCACATTGCGGAATTGGTCATCGGCCGCCAGATCGAGGTGCCGCACTCCGCCCGGGCGCTCCACTCGGACCGACGGCGCCAGGTCGGCCGGCGCGGTGTACGCGCGCTCCACGACGATGCGGCCCTCACTGCCCCACAGCTCGTACGCGCCGCGGTAGTGGCGGTCGAAGCCGAACTCCACCTGGGCGGTGAGTCCGGACACGGTGGCCAGTAGAGCGCTGCCGCCGATGTCCACCCCCGAAGTCCGGTCCACCCGCAGCCGGGCTCCGGCCACCTCCAGCGGGCCGGAGAGCAGCAGCTGAGCGGCGCGCAGCGGATAGACACCGACATCCAGCAGGGCGCCGCCGCCCAGCTCGCGCCGGTAGCGCACATCGTCCGCCGGGCGCGGGGGGATACCGAACACCGCCCTGCAGGAGCGGACTTCGCCGATCTCACCGGCGGTCACCAGCTCCCGCACCGCACGGTGCTGGGCGTGGTGCAGAAACGCGAAGTTCTCGCGTAGCAGCAACCCGCGCTCCCGTGCCAGGCCGGCCAGGCGCGCGGTCGCGGCATGGTCGTCGGTCAGCGGCTTCTCGGCCAGGACGTGCTTGCCCGCGCGCAGGGCCCGGTCGACCCAGGTGTGGTGCAGTCCGGTCGGCAGCGGTACGTACACCGCGTCGATGTCGGCCCGCTCGATCAGCCGCTGATACCCGGCCACCGCCCGGCAACCGAACTCCGCGCCGAACGCCTCGGCTCTGGCCCGGTACCGGCTGGCCACCGCGGCGAGTTCGAGCTCCGGTACGCGGGATACCGCCGGGAGGGTCCGCCGCCGGGCGATCGAGGCACAGCCCAGGACCCCCAGCCGCACCGGCCGCGCGCCGTTCACCGTGCACCAGCCCACAGGCTGTGCAGCGAGGTCACCAGCGAACGCGCCTGCACGTTGAGGTAGTTGCTGTGCTGGAGGAGCAGGCCGAGCTGGTGCACGGTCAGCCATCGGAAGTCCTCGGACTCGGGTATCGGCGTTCGCTCGTCCACCTCGATGATCCGGTAGCGGCTCCGGGCGTGGTGGAAGCGCCCGCCCTCCTCGGAGAGCACCGCGTCGTAGCGCACCGACTCCGGGGCGGCCGACCACACCAGGTCCAGCAGTGGCGGCTGCTGCTCCGCCGGTCTCCCGGCGTGGCTCAGCGGCTGGCACTGCACCGTGGGGGCGAGTTCGACAGCACTCTGGAAGCCGGGCTCCATCCGAATGTGCAGCAGGGCGTGCAGGGTCCCGCCGATGCGCTTCACCAGCATGGCGACCTCTCCGTCGCCGCGCGGCTCGATCAACGGCTGGGTCCACCCGGCCACTTCCCGGTTGCTGGCGTTCACCGATACCGCCATGACGTCGAAGAACCGGCCCTGTTCATGGGAGATCGCACTCTCGGTACGGTGCCATCGGCCGATGGCGTTCAACGGCAAGAGCTCGGTACTCAACCGGTACCGGGCCCGGCCCTCGGTGATCCAGCTGAGCACCTCACGCAGGCCGGTCTCCGCGCCCTCGCCCGCCAGCGAGCGCAGCAAGGCGGTGCGGAAGGCGCCGTCCGGGGCCGCCGCGGCGGGCGGCGTGAAGGGCATGCAGGCCAGGACCGTCCTGGTGTCCATGTTGACCAGGTTGTCGTGCCGCATCAGCCCGAGGATCTGGCCGATCGTCAGCCAGCAGTACTCGGGCCCGGCTTCGACATCCTCGTCGACCTCGACCACCATGTTGCGATTGCGCTTGCGGTAGAACCAGGATCCCTGTTCCGACTGGAGCACATCGACCAGGATCCGGCCCCGGCGGCGGCCGGGCAGGAAGTACTCCAGGTAGGGCGTCGCGGCACCCCGGTGGACCCGGGTGTAGTTGCTCCGGGTCGCCTGAACCGTCGGGGAGAGCTGGAGCAGATTGACGTTGCCGGGCTCCATCTTGGCCGACATCAGGCAGTGCAGCACCCCGTCGATCCGCTTGACCAGGATGCCGAGGATGCCGATCTCGGGCTGGTTGATGACGGGCTGGGTCCACTCCCGTACGGGACCGTAGTCGGTGTGGACCCGCAGCCCCTCCACCGAGAAGAAGCGCCCGCTGCCGTGCCGCAGATTGCCGGTGCCGGGTTCGAAGTCCCAGTCGCGCAGCTCGTGGAAGGGGATCCGGTCGATCCGGAACCTGTTGGCGGTCAGCCGCTCCTGCAGCCAGCCGCGCAGCGATCCGGTGGGCATCGGCCGACTGTCCGCCACGGTGGCGGAGGCGCTGAATTCCAGGGCCGGGCATGCTTTACCGGGCCCGCTCGGAGCCGCTGCGGCCCCATGGGCGAGGGTCACCGCTGCCCCCTCGTACCGATGCCGGGGCACCCGCCGTCCTCGACGAACAGCTCGACGTGCCGGGCCACGTCGGCGGGGGTCGGGCGGGTCAGGTTCTCCGCCGCGACCTCGGCGGCACGCTCCGCGAATCCAGGCTCCTCCAGCAGCCGGGCGCAGTGATCCACGACGGTCCCGGCGTCCAGCTGCTCGGGCGGTACGGAGAGCGCGGCGCCGGCCCGGATCACCCGTTCCGCATTGGTGAAGTGGTCCAGGCCACGGGGGAGCACCAACTGGGGCCGGCCGGCGAGCACGGTGGCCATGGTGGTGCCGGCGCCGCCGTGGTGGACCACCAGCCCGCAGGCCGGCAGCACCGCGTTCAGCGGCAGCCACCCGGCCGTGCGCACGCCCGGGGGCCAGGGCCCGGCGTCGGCGGCGATGCGGTCCGCCACACCCACCACGACGTCGACGCCGAGCTTCGGCAGTGCTTCGGCGGTCTCGCGCAGCAGCGAGACGAAGTCCACCAGGCCGAACCGCGGGAGCAGCGATCCCATGGTGACCAGCACCTTTGGCCGGCCCTCGGGGCACAGCGCCCAGTCAGGGGCGACGCCGCTGCCGTTGTACGGCACATAGCGCATGGGCAGCCCGGCCCCGGCCGCGTCGCCGCGCAGCGCGCCGGGGCAGTTGTCGATGCGCAGGGCGGGCCCGGGAATCTCCGCCAGGCCCAGCGCGTCCAGTTCCCCGGCCAGTTCCGTAACGGCGGCCAGCTTGAACACGGGCATGGTCATGATCCCCCAGCCGTGCTCCACCCAGGGTATGCCGCGACTGGCCGCCGCCATCGGGCCGGCGAATTCGTTCGGCTCGCAGATCAGCAGATCGGGCCGGAAGGAGTCCACCAGGCCCAGGGTTGCCTCCAGTGAGTGCGCGGCCAGCCTGCCCCAGGCCCGGCCGCCGAACTCCTCCCGGTCCCGGGGGTCCCGCGGCGGGCGCAGCCGGCGGCCCTCCCGGTCGTGCAGCATGAAGCGGTCGAAGGCGATGGCGGGCACGCCACCGGCCGCGTGCAGGCCGGCGCTCGTGATCCGGTCCGAGAAATTGGCCGGCGCGCTGACCAGTACGTCGTGACCCTGAGCACGCAGCGCCCAGGCCAGCGGGACCATCGGGAAGAAGTGGCCCTCCAGAGCGGAGGTCGTCATCAGTACCCGCATTCATCGCTCCCTTGGGACCGCACGGGCCCCGTGCCCGCGTCACCGCCTGCTTTCTACTGGCACCGGCATTAATCCCGGTCGAGGGGCGCTCCAGAGCAACTCGGGTTCCGCCGTCCACGATCGACGGACGCAGATCGCAGGGGCTTTCCGGGCTCCGGGACACGGGACAGGGGACAGGAATGGGCAGGCTGGCCGGCCGCGTCATGCTGATCACGGGCGCGGCGAGGGGGCAGGGAGCGGCCGCAGCGCGCTTGTTCGCGGCCGAGGGGGCGCGGCTGGTGCTCACCGATATTCGCGAGGATGAACTCCACTGCCTGGCAACGGAGTTGGGTGAATGCGCCGTCGCCGTGGGACTCGATGTACGTCTGCCGGAGAGCTGGGAGCGGGCGGTAGCGGCCGCCGTGGAGCGCTGGGGCCGGCTCGACGGACTGGTCAACAACGCCGGCGTGGCGCTGTACAAGACCTTGGAGCGCACCAGCCACCGGGACTGGAGCGAGCTGATGGACACCAACCTGCTCGGGGTGTTCCTCGGTATGCGCGCGGTGCTTCCCGCGCTGCGCGCGGCGGGCGGCGGCACGGTCGTCAACGTCGCGTCCGTGGGCGGCCTCTCCGGCATCCCCGGCATGGCCGCCTACTGCGCCAGCAAGGCCGGGGTGCTCGGCCTGACCAGGGCCGCCGCACTGGAGTGGGGGCCGCACGGCATCAGGGTCAACGCCGTGTGCCCGGGCCACATCGACACAGCGATGACCCGGCTGCCGTTCCAGGATTCCGGCGCACTGGCCCGGGCGCTGCCGCTGCGCCGGGTGGGGACGCCCGAGGAGATGTCCAGACTGGCGCTCTTCCTGTCCTGCGACGACTCGTCCTACTGCACCGGCAGCGAATTCGTGGCCGACGGCGGCCGGACGGCGGGCACCTACTGAGCGGCAGCGCTCCCGGCCGCGAGCCCGGTTCCAGGCCGCTTCCAGGGAATCTCGACGCCGCGCACCCATCATTCCGGGGTGGTTCCGACTCATCACCAGGAAAGAGGTGTTCGTTGATGGCCGAGGACGACGCGGGGCACCCCCGATGAGCCGCCGGGTCGCGATCACCGGAATGGGCGTCGTGGCTCCCGGCGGCATCGGCGTCACAGCGTTCTGGGACCGGATCACTGCCGGGCGGACGGCCACCCGCCTGATCAGCTCCTTCGACCCGGCACCGTTCCGCTCCAGGATCGCCGCCGAGTGCGACTTCGATCCGGCACAGCAAGGCCTGTCGGCCCAGGAGATCCGCCGCCTCGACCGTGCCGGGCAGTTCGCCCTGGCCTGCACCCGTGAGGCGCTGGCCGACGCCGGCCTGAAGCATGGGTCGGCGGCCGAGCGCACCGGAGTATGCATGGGCAGTGCGGTGGGTTGTACGACACGTCTTGAGG
The DNA here is from genome assembly GCF_040651455.1 of Streptomyces sp. NPDC048483. Classification (NCBI taxonomy): domain Bacteria; kingdom Bacillati; phylum Actinomycetota; class Actinomycetes; order Kitasatosporales; family Streptomycetaceae; genus Streptomyces; species Streptomyces sp. NPDC048483. Next base: position 135,485 of record NZ_JBEZJZ010000006.1, on the reverse strand, counting down.
AGGAGTACACCGTCCTCAGCGACGAGGGCCGGAACTGGCTGGTGGACCACACCTATGGCGTGCCACATCTCTACGACTGGTTCGTCCCCAGCTCTCTCGCCGCCGAAGTGGCCTGGGAGGTCGGCGCCGAGGGGCCAGCGACGGTGGTGTCGGCGGGGTGCACCTCGGGCATCGACTCCGTCGGGCACGCCTGCGAGCTGATCCGTGAGGGCAGCGCGGATGTCATGATCGCCGGCGGTGCCGAAGCGCCGATCTCCCCCATCACCGTGGCCTGTTTCGACGCCATCAAGGCCACGTCGGCGCTCAACGAGGAGGCGGAGAGCGCCCTGCGGCCCTTCGACCGCACGCGCAACGGCTTCGTCCTCGGCGAGGGCGCCGCCGTCCTGGTGCTGGAGGAACTGGAGCGGGCCACGGCACGCGGCGCCCGCATCTACGCCGAGATCGGGGGCTTCGCCTCGCGCAGCAACGCCTACCACATGACCGGTCTGCGCGCGGACGGCCGGGAACTGGGCGCCGCCATCACCGGTGCGCTGGACGCCGCCGGTCTGGCCCCCGCCGAGGTCGACTACGTCAACGCGCATGGCACGGCCACCCGGCAGAACGACCGGCACGAGACCGCCGCGATCAAGCACGGGCTCGGCGAGCACGCCTACCGGACACCGGTGAGCTCCATCAAGTCCATGATCGGGCACTCGCTCGGCGCGATCGGCTCCATCGAGGTCGCCGCCTGCGCCCTGGCGATCCGTCACGGTCTGATACCGCCGACCGCCAACCTGCACGAACCGGACCCGGAGCTGGACTTGGACTATGTACCGCTGACGGCGCGCGAGCGGCGCGTGGACGCCGCCCTGTCCGTGGGCAGCGGCTTCGGCGGCTTCCAGAGCGCGATGGTACTGACCAAGCACGGGCGGAGGGCACGGTGAACACTCCAGCGGTGGTGACCGGTATCGGAGTCCTCTCCCCTGTGGGAGCGGACCTCGAAGAGCACTGGTCAGCGACCCTGCGTGGGCAGAACGGGATCGGGCCGCTCACCCGCTTCCCGGCCGAGCGCTACCCAGCCGGCCTGGCCGGCGAGGTGCCCGGCTTCGACGCGACGGCCCTGCTCCCGGGGCGGCTCGTCCCCCAGACGGACCGGGTGACCCAGCTCTCCCTGGTCGCCGCGGAACGGGCCTTCGCCGATGCCGCGGTCAACCCGGCGGATCTGGACGGCTTCGAGATGGGGGTGTCCACCTCCAGCGCCTCGGGCGGATTCGAGTTCGGCCAACGGGAGTTGCAGCATCTGTGGCGGCACGGCCCCCGCCATGTCAGCGCCTATATGTCCTTCGCCTGGTTCTACGCCGTCAACACCGGCCAGATCTCGATCCGGCACGGCACGAACGGGCCCACCGGCGTCTTCGTCGGCGAGCAGGCGGGCGGCCTCGACGCGGTGAGCCAGGCCCGCCGGAGCATCCGCAAGGGCCTGCGGCTGATGGTCACCGGCGGAGTGGACAGCGCACTGAGCCCGTACGCATGGGCATGCCAGCTCGCCGGGGGCGGCCTCAGCACCCGCAGCGACCCCGCGCGCGCCTATCTGCCCTTCGACGCCGAGGCCGACGGGCACGTCCCCGGGGAGGGCGGCGCCATCCTGCTCGTCGAACCGGACTCCCCCGAGGTGCGCGCCCGCGCTCCCCGGGTGTACGGCGAGATCGCCGGGCACGGGGCGACCTTCAGTCCGAAGCCGGGCTCGGGCCGACCGCCGGGGCTGCGCAGGGCAGCCGCACTCGCGCTGGCCGACGCCCGCCTGGAGCCGGCGGACGTTGACGTGGTGTTCGCCGACGCGGCCGGTCGGCCCGGCCCGGACCGGGCCGAAGCGGAAGCGATCAGCTCGCTGTTCGGACCGCGGGGCGTACCGGTCACCGCTCCGAAGAGCATGACCGGGCGCCTGTACTCCGGCGGTGCGCCGCTCGACCTCGCGACGGCGCTGCTGTCCTTCCGGGACCAGGTGATTCCGCCGACCGTCAACGTCGGCCGGCTCGCCGAAGGCTGCGACCTGGATCTGGTGCTCGACCGGCCCCGGGAGGCGCCCCTGCGCACCGCACTCGTCCTGGCCCGGGGCCACGGCGGGTTCAACTCCGCGATGGTGCTCCGTGCCGCCGGCTGAGCACGGCCGCTCCTGTTCCTCTCCCCACGGATGTCTCACCCCCTATCGATTGGAAGTGCTCCGATGAGCTCGTTCACCCTGGATGACCTGTACCGCATCCTGCGCGAGTGCGCCGGCGAGACCCAGGAGGCGGAGCTGGGCACGACCGCCGCCGACCAGACCTTCCCGGAGCTCGGCTACGACTCGCTGGCCCTGCTGGAGACGCTGAGCCGCGTCGAGCGCGCACTCGGCGTCTCCCTGCCCGACGAGACGCTCAACGGGGTAGAGACGCCCCGGCAGTTCGTGGAGCTGGTCTGCCGGCTGGCGGCCGAGGCCGAACCGGTGGCCGCACAGGCCTCCTGAGCACCTCGGGATCGCACGAAGGGGCGCACACCAAAAGGTGTGCGCCCCTTCGTCTACGCTGCGTGAGGTCAGCCGCGCGAGCCCACCAGCCGACGCTCGTGCACCGTCGGCAGCGCGTCCGGGTCAGCGTCGGTCAGGACCGCCTGATGCACCTGCTGCAGCCAGGAGGACGGCTCCAGTCCGACGTCCTCGATCAGCGTGGAGCGGATGCGCTGGTAGGTCTCCAGCGCATCCGAGCGGCGCCCCGAACGATGCAGGGACAGCATGAACTGCCCCTGCAGGGTCTCGTTGTACGGGTGCTCGATGCTCAGCGCCGCCAGCTCGCTGAGCACTTCCCTGTGCCGCCCGCACCGGAGGTCCGCGTCGATGCACTGCTCCAGCACCACCAGACGGGCCTCCTCCAGGCCGCGCACCTGCGGCTCGATCGCAGGGCCGGCCGGGACGTCGACCAGGGCCTGCCCCTGCCAGACGTCCAGGGCCGCGCGCAGCTTCTGTGCCGCGGCGGCGAAGTCCCCCGTGGCCAGCGACTGATGGCCCTGCGCCGCCAGCTGCTTGAACACCGCGAGGTCCAGCTGCTCGGGGCGGATCCGGAAGACGTATCCGCCCGGGACCGTCTGCAGCACGTGCTTCGAGGCGGTCGACTGGTTGATGTTCAGGGTCCGTACCAGGAACTTGCGGAGCTGCAGGATGTACGTCTGCAGCGTGGTCAGCGCGCTCGATGGCGGGTTGTCGTCCCACAGCTCCTGGACGAATCCGCTCACCGACACCGTCCGGTTGGCGTTGAGTAACAGCAGGGCGAGCGCCTGGCGTGGCTTGAAAGCGCTGAGCGAGTGCGGCACCCCGTTCACTTCGATCGCGAGCGATCCCAAGACCACAGCCCTCATGCCCGGCAGTTCGACGGTTGGCCGCATAGTGCTCTCCCCCAGCGATTTCTAGCCTGTCGCCCTAATCCACAGACCTCTTACCTTCTACTAAAGTCCGTCACACTAGAGGCGTGATGGGAAAGAACTTGTGTGTCTATTGGAGCATGTTGTGATTCATGAGCCGTGAGCACTCTGTCCAGTTTCATCACGATCTATCCGCACTGTGGGCTTGAGCCAGACTGGACCCGCGGTGGTTAGCGTCCCGGGCATGAAGATCCGTCCACTGGCCGTGCCAGGGAGCTTTCTGCTCGAACCGCGGCTGCTCGGGGACCACCGGGGGCACTTCTATGAATCCTTCAAGGACAGCGCGTTCACCGCTGCCGTCGGCAGAACCTTCCACGTCGCGCAGACGAACTTCTCGGTGTCGCGACGCGGTGTGGTCCGAGGCCTGCACGCCACACACGTACCGCCGGGCCAGGCGAAGATCGTGACGTGTCACCGCGGCGCGCTGCAGGACATCGTCGTCGACGTCCGGTGGGGTTCGCCCACCTTCGGCCAGTACCAGGTGACCGTCCTGGAGGCCGGACGCGGCACCGCCGTCTACATCGCCGAGGGCCTCGCCCACGGCTTCGCCGCCCTGACCGACGACACCTGCATCGGCTACCTGTGCTCCAGCGAGTACGCTCCGGGCCATCAGCTCGACCTGAACCCCTTCGATCCGGACCTGGCCCTGCCCTGGGACGTCCCCGACGGCACGCCCCTCGTCTCGGAGAAGGACCGCGAGGCCCCCGGCCTCCGAGAGGCACAGGCAGCCGGACTCCTGCCTCCGTACGCCGACTGCCTGCGCCTCCACGGCCAGGAGTCAGACCGGCAGGAAGAGGTGCGGCCATGAGAGTTCTGGTCACCGGCGGCGCCGGGTTCATCGGCTCGCACTACGTGCGCACCATGCTCTCGGGCGGCTATCCCGGCTACGAAGCGGCGCGGGTCACCGTGGTCGACAAGCTGACCTATGCCGGCAACACGGCCAACCTGCCGCTGGACCACCCGCGGCTGGACTTCGTACGCGGGGACATCACCGACCCCGCCCTGCTGCGCACGGTGCTGCCCGGCCACCAGGAAGTCGTCCACTTCGCCGCCGAATCCCATGTCGACCGGTCCGTGGAGGTCGCCGCGGAGTTCGCCCTCACCAATGTGGTCGGTACCCAGAGCCTGCTCGACGCGTGTCTGCACGCGGGCGTCGAGCGCGTGGTGCACGTGTCAACCGACGAGGTGTACGGCTCCATATCCCAAGGCGCCTGGACGGAGGAGTGGCCACTGCAGCCCAACTCCCCTTACGCGGCGGCCAAGGCCGGCAGCGACCTGATGGCGCGCGCGTATTGGCGCACGCACGGCCTGGACGCCCGTACCACCCGCTGCTCCAACAACTACGGGCCGTACCAGCACCCGGAGAAGCTGATCCCGCTGTTCGTCACCAGACTGCTCAGCGGACGGACCGTGCCGCTCTACGGCGACGGCCGCAACGTCCGCGAATGGGTCCATGTGGACGACCACTGCCACGGTGTCCACCTGGCCCTCACCCGGGGCCGGGCCGGGGAGGTCTACAACATCGGCGGCGGAACCGAGCTGACCAACCGGGAGATGACAGAACGCCTGCTGGAGCTGTGCGGGGCGGGGTGGGACAGCGTCCGGCACACCGACGACCGCAAGGGGCACGACCTCCGGTACGCCCTCGACGACAGCAAGATCCGCAAACAGCTCGGCTACCGCCCCCGGATCCCGCTCGACCAGGGCCTGGAGGACGTGGTCCAGTGGTACCGCGACAACCCCTGGTGGTGGAAACCGCTGCTCGACGAACGGGGCTGAGCCGTACCGCCGTCCCGCTGTCCCCGTCCGGAAGAGGACGGGGACAGCGGGGCGGCCGCAGTGCGTCACACGGCGGGCGGCGCACCGGCCATGCGGTACTCGAAACCGACCAGGCCGGCGACTCGGTCCGCCAGGTCCAGCAGGGACGGCAGATCGACCGTCCTCGCCCCGAGGAGGTAGGCAACGCTCTCGCTGGGACGCAGCGGGTCCGGCCGCTGTCCCACGTCCAGCAGCGGGACCAGGTACTGCACGCCGGGCAGCCGTGCGGCGGCGGCTACCCCGCGGACCGCCGTCACCTCCTCGGCCTCCAGCGGCGCATAGCCGCGCAGCACCATCGAGTAGCCCGAGAACCGGCCTGGCAGTCGCGGCCGCTCACCGAGCGCCACCCGGGCGATATCGGTGAGGTAGTCGTAGCCGTGCGGCAGCAACGCCAGGGGAACGGCGAAGCCGTTGCGGCCATTGACCTCGATCACCCGGGGCCCGTCAGCGGTCAGCTTCACCTGGACGAGCACCGCACCGTGGTAGGCACCAACGGCCCGGATGGCCCGCTCGGCCATGTCGGCCACAGCCTCGCACAGTTCCTCAGGCAGAGCGGAAGGAACGATGTGGCCGGCATCCCGGAACGGCGGTGCCTGCGGCGGCTTGGCCCCGACCACCACATGATGGATCTCCCCTTCGAACAGCAGGCACTCGACCGAGAACATGTCGTCTAGCCGCGGATCGGCCGGATGCTGCTGGTCGCCCCCGAGGTACTCCTCAAGCTGGAAGACCGGCTCCTCCCCGGGCGTCGGCGGGGTCTCGGAGTACACCCGGCGCCCTTCTTCCAGGCAGCGTTCCAGGTCGTCCGGAGTGGTGATGCCAAAGGTGGCGATGCTTCCCATGCCGCGTACCGGCTTGAGCACGGCCGGCAGCGGTACCACGCGCAGGGCCGCCGGGATGTCCTCGCGGCCGCGCAGGGTGGCCCAGGCCGGTGTCGGCACGCCCGCCGCCCGCAGCCGTTCCCGCTGCACGTCCTTGCGCAGCAGCGCCGGTATCGCGGAGACCGGGTGGTGCGCCAGACCGAGCGCCTCGGCGACGGCGGCGCCCTCGGCCAACAGCACCTCGCTGCTGGCCAGCACGCCGTCCACCTGGTGCGTCGCGGCGAAGTCCAGTGCGGCGGCGACCAGTTCACGAGAGCCAGACACCTCGATCACCGGCCCCAGGGCCGCCAGCCGGTCCAGCTCCGCTCTGCCGCCTGGCATCCGTGACGTCGGCACCATGAAGGCGATCTCCACATCCAGCGCCTCGACCAGCCGCTCGGCCTCTTCCGGACCGAGCGGTGAGACCGCGTGCAGGACCAATAGCCGCTTCTGCATTCCTCGACCACCTTTTCTTGGGAGCGGGCCGGTTCATGCTGCGCGCCGTGCGTCGAGCGGGGGTCGGGCGGCGCTGGACTCCAACGACGCTCCAGGGTTTTTGCACCCCGGTCCTCCACAGTCGCCGTCGAGGGACCGCGGAGCGGACAGGGAGGAGACCAGCATGGAACTCACCAAAAAGCGGCTGTTCGAGATGGTGACGGGCTACCAGACAACCGCCTTGCTGCGCACGGGACTTGAGATCGGTGTGTTCGACGCCCTCGCGGACGGCCCCACCGACGCGGCGACGGTGGCCGGCCGACTCGGCATCGACCGGCGGGCCTGCACCACCCTGCTCGCCTGCCTGGCCCTGCAGGGCCTGCTCATCCGGGACGGCTCACGGTTCGCCCTCGGCCCCGGCGTGCGGGAACTCCTGGTCAGCACCGAGCCCTCCTACGCGGGCGGCATCCACCGCGTCGCCGCCGGCGCCATGGAGTGGCAGGCGCTCGGTCGGCTGGCCGAGGCCGTGCGCCACGGCGGACCGCTGGACGGATTCGACAGCACCGTTCCCGACTTCCCGTACTGGCACGACTTCGCCGCGACGGGCACGTTCGCCACCGACCGGCTCGCGGCCATGGTCGCCGACGCCCTGGCGGCGACGACAGCCGAACGACCCGGCCCGCGGATCCTCGACGTCGGCTGCGGCTCGGCCGCCGTGGGCATCGAACTCGCCGCCCGCCACCCCGGCGCCCGCCTCTGGGCCCAGGACTGGCCCACCGTGCTGGCCGTGGCCGAGGAGCGCGCGAAGGAGCGGGGGGTGCACGACAGGACGACCCTGCTGCCGGGCGATGCGTTCGGCATCCCCCTCGGCGGCCCCTACGACGTGATCGTCGCCGCCAACCTGCTGTTCCACTTCTCACCGGAGCGGGCCGTCCTCCTGCTGGAGCGCCTGGCCGGGTCCCTGGCCCCCGAGGGCTCCCTGGTGATCGCCGGCTTCGCGGCCGGCGAGGCGGCTCCCGCTGAGGAACTGAGGGCGCAGCTGCTCGACTTGATGATGCTGTGCACCACACCCGGCGGGCAGATGCACAGCACGGACGCGTACACCCGCATGCTCACGGCCGTCGGCCTGACCGAGCACGAGATCCACACCCGGCCCGGCTTCCCGCCCAAGGTCATGGTCGCCACCCGCCCCCGCGGCGCCGACCTGAGCGGTCCGCATGACCAGTAACCCCCGTCACGGTTCCCGGCACACGTACCGGCGCGGTGACACGCTGGTGGAGCAGTTCCGCTGGTCCGCGCGGCACCACCCCCAGGCGCTCGCCCTGGTCCACCACGACCGCCGGGTCCGCTACGCCGAACTCGACGCGCTCTCCGACCACTACGCCGCCGAGCTGGCGGACCGTGGTGTGGGGCCGGGCGACTTCGTCCCCGTGCTGCTGCCCCGTACTCCTGACACGGTCGCGGTCCTGCTCGGCGTGCTCAAGCGCGGAGCCGCCTACGCCGCGCTCGACCCGGCCTGGCCCGCCGCCCGCAATGAGGAGCTGGTGCGTCAGCTCGCGGCCCGCCTGGTCGTCACAGACGCCCCCGGCCCCTGCCCGCGGGTGCCGGCCTGGGCGCCCCGGCCCCCGGCGCGGGGCGAGGAACGCCCGCACTCCCCGGTGCCGGTGGCGGGTGCGGACCCCTGCGCGGTCTTCTTCACCTCGGGCTCGACCGGGATGCCAAAGGGGGCGGTGATTCCGCACTACGGCCCGGCCCGGCTGTTCGACGACTGCGACTACGGCGAGTACGGGCCGGGGTATGTGGTGCCGCAGATGTTCCCGCTGCACTGGGACGGGCCGATCCTCGACCTGTGGGGCCCGCTGAGCTGCGGCGGAACCGCCGTCATGGTCGACGAGGTGCTCCAGCCGGCCCTGTTGCGCCGGATGGTGGCCGAGCACGGGGTCAACGCGACCTGCATGCCCACCGCGGTCTTCAACCTGATCGTCGATGAGGACATCGATGCCTTCGAGGGGTTCCGATGGATCGTCACCGGCAGCGAGAAGGTCTCCCCGGCCGCCGTGGGGCGGCTGATGCGCCGCCACCCGGGGATCGCCGTCAGCAACGGCTACGGACCGGTGGAGTCGGCGGGGCTGGTGACCGTGCACCCCCTCACCGAGCGCGATCTGACCGACCCGGACGGCCTCCCCATCGGCCGTCCGCTCACCGACAGCGGGGTCCGGATCGTCGACGGCGGACGGCCGTGCGGTCCCGGCGAGCGCGGGGAGATCTGCCTCTCCGGTCCCGGCCTAGCGCTGTACTACGTGGGCGCTCCCGAGCTGACCGCCGAGAAGTTCGTCACCCTCACCGTCGAGGGGCGCACCGAACGGCTCTACCGGACCGGTGACCTCGGCTGGGTCACCGAGGACGGCACGCTCTACTACGGAGGGCGCGGCGACTGGCAGGTGAAGATCCGCGGACACCGCATCGAGCCGGGTGAGGTCGAGCACCACGCCGATCAGGTGCCGGGCGTGCAGCGCAGCGCCGTACTGGCGGTGCAGGGAGGCGACGGGCTGGGCGCGGCGCTGTGCCTGTGGTTCGTACCCGACCCCGCCGCGCCCGCCGACGCGGACGGTCTGCGGCGCGCGCTGGCCCGGAGACTGCCCGAGTATCTGGTGCCGCGCGACATCATCCCCGTCGGCACCTTGCCGCTCACCCGCAACGGCAAGGTGGACCGCCGTGCCCTGGAGTCCACGCTCGCCCCGGCCCGTCATCGGCGGACGGACCCGGCGGGACCCTCCGGCGACGCCCCGCACACCGCACTGGACGCCCTGTTCCGCCAGTTGCTCGACCGGGACGCGGTGGGCCCGGAGGACGACTTCTTCGCGCTGGGCGGCAGTTCGCTGGACGCGGCCCGGCTGTGCGCGCGACTGGGGGCGGCGCTCGGCGTCACCGTGCCGGTCTCGCAGATCTACCGCACCCCGACGGTGCGCGCGCTGGCCGACTGGCTGGACCGTGACGCCACGGCCGCGGCCGACGCCGCTCCGGTCACCGCCGGACCGTCCGGAGCCGCCGCACTGACCAGCGGACAGGCCGGCTATCTGCAGACGTCGGACGGGTTCAGCTGCCTGCTCTCCTGGTGGATCGAGGGCGACCTGGACACCGCGGCGCTCACCGCGGCTCTGGAGGACCTGCACGCACGCCACGAGACTCTGCGTGCCCGCTACGCACGGTCGGGGCCGCCGTCCGCCCAGCTCTCCTCCCCCGCCGAGCCGTTGGAGATCCATCTGCTGCTGGACCGGCCGTCCGCGGTCGCCACCGCCCAGGCGTTGCTGTGCCGGCCACTGGCGATCGAGGAGGGCCGCGTGTGGCGTGCCGTGCTGGCCCGCGATACCGGCGGCACGGCCACCCTGCTCGGGCTGTCCTTCCACCACATCGCCTTCGACGGGTGGACGGAGCGCCTGGTCGTGGCCGACCTGGCCACCGCGTACGCCGCGCGGCGGGCCGGCCGGGCCCCGGTGTGGCCGGTCGCCGCTCCCTCGCTCGCCGCGCTCGCCGCCGAGGAGGAACGTCGTTTCCGGGCTGTCGATCTGGCGGCCCAGCGTGCCTACTGGCAGGACGCGCTGCGTGGCGTGGTGGGGCTGCGGCTGCCCGGCGTGCGGCCCGGCCCGGCCCCACTGGCGGGGCCGGTCGAGAGTCTGCGGATGCGGGTACCGGCCGAGGTGCTGGCCTACTGGGACCGGACGGCGCGAGCCCTGGGCTGCACCCGCTTCGCCGCGCTGGCCGCCGTCTTCGGGCAGGCGCTGAGCGAGATCGCCGGGCAGCCGGAGGTGGCCGTGCTGCTTCCGGCAGCGGTCCGCGGTGAGCCCCTGCTCGACCGCGCCGTTGTCTCGCGGATGAACACGGTCTGCCTGCGGCTGCGCGCCACGGGGCCGCTCGCCGAACAGGTGCGGCGCGCGGGGCATGCGGTCACCGCGGCGCTCGCGGCCCAGGACCTTCCGTTCCACGAGGTCGTGGCGGACTTCGCCGCCGTACGGCACGACCTGCACGTTCTGCTGAACCTCCCGGTGTTCCTGCTGCACGACCAGCCCCGGGCCGCACTGGACCTTCCGGAGTGCCGGGTCCGGCTGGCCGAGGACCAAGTGGCCCAGGACCAGACGAGCGCGCTGGCGGCCGAGGTGCTGCCCGAAGCGGGCGGCGGGGCGGTCCTGCGGATCACCGTGCGCACGGACCGTGCCCCGGTCGCGCTGGCCGAGCGGCTCGGCCGGTGCTTCGTCCGGCTTCTCGCCGTCCCCTGACCCGGTGACGCACTGCTCAATACGCCCCACGGCTTCAAGGAGAACGACGTTCGGATGCGGATTCTGGTCACCGGCGGCGCGGGCTTCATCGGCTCTTGCTACATACGCCAGCTGCTCGAAGGCTCCCACCCCGGATACGAGAGCGCCCGGATCACCGTTCTTGACAAGCTCACCTACGCCGGGCACACCGGCAACCTCCCAATCGGCCACCCCCGGTTGTCCTTCGAGCAGGCGGACATCTGCAATCTGAACCGGCTGTGCGAGGTGCTGCCGGGGCACGACGCCGTCGTCCACCTCGCCGGCGAGTCGCACGTGGACCGCTCGCTCAGCGGCGCGCTGCCCTTCGCGACCACCAATGTGATCGGCACTCAGACCCTGCTCGACGCCGCGGTGCAGGCCGGGGTGTCCCGCTTTGTCCACGTCTCGACGGCCGAGGTCTACGGCTCGGCCGCGACCGGTTCCTGGAACGAGCGCCACGTGCTGGAGCCCAGCTCGCCCTATGCCGCGTCGAAGGCAGCGAGCGACCTGGTCGCCCTGTCCTACTGGCGCACGCACGGGATGCATGTCTCGGTCACCCGCTGCGGCAACAACTACGGCCCGCGTCAGTACCCGGAGAAACTCGTCCCGCTCGTCATCGCCAGCCTGCTCGACGGCCGGGACGCGCCGATCTATGGGGAGGGCAGCAACCGGCGGGAGTGGATCCACGTCGCCGACCACTGCCGGGCGATCCAGCTGGTGCTGGAGAAGGGGCACGCGGGCGAGGTCTACAACGTCGGCGGCGGCACCGAGCTGAGCAACCTCGCACTCGCCGAGCGGCTGGCCGAGCTGTGCGGCGTCCCGCCGGAGCGGCTGCGTCGCCGCCCCGACCGGAAGGTCAACGACCTGCGGTACGCGCTGGACGGCCGAAAGCTCCGGGAGGATCTGGGCTTCGTCCCGCGTATCCCCTTCGACCAGGGCCTCGCCGAGGTCGTGGCCTGGTACCGGGAGAACCGCGGCTGGTGGCAGCCGTTGCTGCGCCCGGCGGGCCTACGGACGCGGGCCGGACGCGGCTGAACACGGCCGGCTGTCCGGCACGAACGACAAGGAGACAGATCATGCGCGTGCTGTTCGCCTCGGTGGACTGGACCGGGCACCTCTACCCCATGGTGCCGCTGGCCCGGGCGCTTCAGGAGGCCGGCCACGAGGTGCGGGTGCTCTGTTCGCCCCGGGTGGCCGAGGCCGCCGCACAGGCCGGGCTCACGCCCCTGCCGCTGCTGCCGAACGCCGGGGTGGGGCAGGCGCGGATGAGCAACTACCTGCTGGCGCGCGAGGGGCGGTCCCGGGTCAGCGGGCTGCCACACGTGCACCCGCTCACCGGGCGCCCCATGGCCTCCCTGGAGGAGTTCGACTGGGAGGCCTTCGCCAAGGGGGCGGAGGCGCTCAACTCCCGCTGGCACGCGCGCCGCAGACGGACACTGGAGAAACTCGCCGCCGACTGGCGCCCCGATCTGGTGGTGCACGACCTGGCCGGCCTCGACGGGCGGGCGGTCGCCGAGTTCGCGGGCGTGCCCGCGGTGGCCCATCTGTGGGGGCTGGTCGCCGACGCCGAGGCCGACCCGCGCCGGGACTACCGTCCCGAGCGGCTCGACGGGGACTTTTCCCGGTTCGGCCTGCGGGGCACCGGCGCGGAGATCCGGCACATCATCGACCCGACCCCGGACTCGCTGGCCCCGCCGACGCGGGCCACTCGGCTGGCGGCGCGCTACATCCCGTACAACGGCCCGGGTGACGTGCCCGGCTGGATCGGCGAGGGCCGCGGCCGGCCGCGGATCTGCGTGGTCTGGGGCACCTCGGTCACCCAGATTTACGGCCCCGGCTCCTTCCTGGTCCCGCGGGTGGTGGACGCCGTACACGACCTGACCGGGGTGGAGGTGGTGCTCGCCGTCACCGCCGACGACGCCCAGCGGATCGGCGCACTGCCGCCCCACATACGCCTGTTGCCGCATACGCCGCTGCACCGGCTCCTGGAACACTGCCAGGCCGTGGTGCACAACGGTGCGGCCGGCTCGGTGATGACCGCCCTGGCGGCCGGAGTGCCGCAGCTCGCGGTGGCCGTCTCGGACGAGCAGTACGGAAACGGCTCCCGCGTCGCCGAGGCTGGTGCGGGCCTGCTGCTCGACGGCCCACGCTGTGAACCGGGTGCACTGCGCGCCGCCGTCGAACGGCTCGTCACGGACGCGGAGTTGGCCCGCCGCGCGGGAAAGCTGGCCGCGGAGAACCAGGCCCGCCCCGAACCCGCCGCGCTGGTACCCCGTCTGGAGGAGATCGCCACCGCTCAGCGCTAGGTCCGGGGCGTCAGGGAGTTCAGATAGGCACCCAGGGCCCCCCGGTAGTAGGCGGCCTCGAAGTGGAAGCCGGGGACGAGCCGGCGCAGCTTGTCGATGCTGACGGAGCCGCCGTCGCTGGCGCTCAGGTACTCCCGTTCGGCGAAGAGGCCGAGCCGCATCTCCAAGTAGTCGACGATGACCTCGATCGGCACCGGAACCCCGGAAGCGACGTTCACCACCTGGCGGCTGACACCGCCGCTCAGCAGGGCGTTGGTGATGCGCACCATGTCGCGGACTTCCAGTAGATCGCGCCGGGTACCGCTGCGGATCTGGATGCGTCCGGTGCGCAACTGGCCTACCAGGGCCGGGATGAGCTGGTGCGGGCGCTGGTGGGCTCCCACCAGGTGGCTGAGCCGCGCCACCAGATAGTCCGTGCCGGACCGCTGGATCAGCCGCTCCAGCCGCCACTTGTGTTCCGCGTAGGGATTGCGGGGCGTCACGGGGTCGTCCTCGCGGCCGGTGCAGCCGGTGGCGCCGTACATGCCGGACGACGCCGTGGAGAAGAACACCAGCCTGCGCCCTTCCCGCGCACAGCGCTCGACGGTCTGCTCGACCAGTTGGCGCTCGCGGCGGAAGCCGGCGTCCGAGGTGGCGACCGCGCTGGACACGCCGGCGGCCAGCACGACGGCATCGGGATGACGGCCGGCGATCGTCGCCAGGTTCGTGGCGATGAATCCGCGCCCGACGATCTCCATGCCCCACTGCTCCCTGCGCTAGCCGACTGTCGGGGCGCGAAGTTAAGGCCACCTCCTCGAATGCCGGTCCAAGCCGGTTGGAACCGTCCGATCGGGCTGTTCTCCACCGGTCTTCGAGAAACCGGCGGGAACGTGTTCCCGAGCCGATTCAGGACAGGGGTGCAGCGGATGCGTGTGATGTTTGCGGTGTCGGACTTCCGGCCGCACTACTATCCGATGGTGCCGCTGGGCTGGGCGCTGCAGGCCGCGGGACACGAGGTGCGCGTGGTGTGCGCGCCGGGCCAGCGACGGCACATCCAGGCCGCGGGCCTGACACCGGTCCCGGTCCTGCGCGACATGGATCCGCTGCTGTGGGCCCGGCTCGGGGTCCACCTGGCGGCCAGGGCGGGTACCTTGCCGCCGGACCTCGGCCTGGTGCCGCTGCACCCCGTCACCGGCAAGGAGCTCGCCCGCTTCGAGGACTTCGACAGCGACGCCTTCCTGCGCACGGTGCGCGCGGAGACCGCGGCGACCATGGGGCAGCGGATCGGCTCCTCGGTCGGCTTCGCCCAGCAGTGGCGGCCCGACCTGGTGGTGCACGACCTTCTGAACCTCGATGCCGTGGTGCCGGCCAAGGTGCTCGGTGTCCCGGCGGTGTGCCACCTGACCGGGCCGATCGGCACGGAGGAGACCGAATGGGGGCTGGACTTCATCCCGTCCCATTTCAGCCGCGAGTACGACCGGTACGGGATCGAGGAGCGCGGCACCGGCCTGATCGACCGAGTGGTGGACATCTGCCCGCCCTCGATGGCACCGCCCACCCGGGCGTCCCGACTCAGCGTCCGTCACGTGCCCTACAACGGCCCCGGCGCGGTGCCCGGTACGGCCGTACGACGCGGTGACCGCCCGCGAGTCTGCGTGATGTGGAGCGCCACGGTCCCCTTGCTCTACGGGGCCGGGTCCTTCACCGTGCCCACCGTCCTCGAAGGACTCGCGGACCTCGACGCGGATGTCGTCCTGACCATGAGCGCCGAGGCCTGCGAAAGCGTCGGTCCGCTGCCGGCCAACGTCGAACTGCTCGAACGGGCCCCTGTACACACCTTGTTGCCCACCAGCGATGTGCTGGTGCACAACGGCGGCGCGGGAGCGGCCCTGGCGGCGATCGCCGCCGGTGTTCCGCAGCTGTGCCTCACCTTCGGCGCGGAGTACCGGGCCAACGGGCGACGGGTCGGCGCGACCGGCGCGGGACAGGTACTGCCGGGCACCGCCGGAGCGCAGGACATCCGCTCCGCGGTGCTGGACCTGCTCGGCGACCCGGCCTTCACCGAGCGGGCCCGTGCGCTGCGAGACGAGACGCGAAGGCAACCGAGCCCGGCCGAACTGGCGGGCACCCTCGAAGAGATGGCGACGAGCTGACGATGCGCGTGATGTTCGTGGTGTCCGATTACGGCGGGCACTACTCCCCGATGGTCCCCCTCGGCTGGGCACTTCAGGCCGCGGGGCACGAGGTCCGCCTGGTGTGCGGCCCGGCCCACACCGCGGTGGCGGAGTTCACCGGCCTCCCCGTGGAGTCCAACGGCACGGACGTGGACACCGTGACCCAGGCCAGGCTCGGCACGTGGCTGGCGGCCAAGTCGGGAGCGCCTCAGGCGCCGGGGCTACCGCTGCTGGACCCCTTCACCGGCGCGCAGCTGGCCGACCCCGATGACTTCGACTGGCCCGCTCGCGAAGCGCAGTACACCGCGCGGGTCGCGACCGCGGGCCGCGACCGCGCCCGCGGCGTCGTGGGCGTGGCCCGGCGCTGGCGCCCCGACCTGGTGGTGTACGACCTCTTCTCCCCCGAGGGGCTGCTCGCCGCTGAGCTGACCGGAGTGCCCTCGCTCTGTCAGCTGTGGGGGCCGACCGGCACGGACGAGACCGGCTTCGGCGACGCACTGCCCTCCCCGGACATCCCGCGCGAGGTCCGAGAACGGCTGGGCATCGACCCGGAGGCGGACCTGCTCACCGGTGTCATCGACCCCTGCCCCGAGGCCCTCGCACCGCCGTCCCGCGCTCCCCGTCTGCCCATGCGCTATGTGCCGTACAACGGGCCCGGAGGGGCAGCCGGTGCGCCGCCGGCGCCGTCGGCCAGGCCGCGGGTCTGCCTGATCTGGAGCCACTCGCTTACCGAGATCTTCGGCCCGGCCTCCTTCGTGGTGCCCGACGTCGTAGGGGCCTGCGCGGACCTGGACGTGGAGCTGGTGCTGGCGCTCAACGAAGGCGATGCGGCCGCGCTCGGCCCGGTGCCGGAGGGGGTCCGCGTACTGCGCAACTTTCCCGCCCACGCACTGCTGCCCACGTGCTCGGCGGTGGTCCACCACGGCGGGGCCGGCTGCCTGATGACGGCGATGGCGGCGGGAGTACCCCAGCTCGCGTTGCCGCTGGGGCCTGTGCTCGGGTCCATGGCAGAGCGGCTCGCCGGGACCGGGAGCGGTCTCGTGCTGCCGGGCGGTACGGCCACCGTCGAGTCGATCCGCGGTGCGCTCGTCACGCTGCTGAGTGACCCGGGCCGTTCCCGGGCCGCCAGGAGCCTGGCCGAGGCCAACGCCGCCCGGCCGGCTCCGTCCCAACTCGTCCCGGATCTGGTGCGGTTGGCTGCGGGGCAGCCGGTCCGCCCCTCGGCGTCCGTGACGCAATCATGAGAGGCCAAGGGATGCGCATCCTGTTCACGGTGTCGGACTACGCCGCGCACTACTACCCGATGGTCCCGCTGGGCTGGGCCTTCCAGGCCGCCGGGCACGAGGTCAGGGTGGCCTGTGCGCCCAGCCAGACCGCCCTCGTCAGCCGGGCGGGGCTGACGCCGCTGCCCATACTGGGCGGGCCGGACATGATGGTCCGCGGCAGGCTCTTCCACTACTTCGCCGCCGTGCAGAACGGGATCGGCCGGCTCGGTATGCCGCTACACCCGGTCACCGGTGAAGTCCTGGACAATCTGTGGGACTTCGACTTCACCGCGTACAAGCGGGCGAACCGGGTCGGCAACATCGCCGCGATCCAAAAGAGCTTCGACGACACCGTCGCCTTCGCCCGGGACTGGCGGCCTCACATGGTGTTCCACGACATCCTCAGCTCGGAGGGGGTCCTGGCGGCCAAGGTCACCGGAGTGCCGGCCGCCTGTCACCTCTGGGGGGCGATCGGCACCGACGAGGACGCGCCGGGCGTCGACCTGGTGCCGCCGGATCACACGGGAACCTTCCGGCGCTACGGCCTGCCGGCGATGAGCGCCGATCTCATCGAGCGGGTGCTCGACCCCTGTCCGGCTGCCGTGGCCGCGCCCACCCGGGCCGAACGCCTGCCGGTGCGCTTCGTCCCCTACAACGGACCGGGCCCGTCGCCCGACCGGTCCCTGGAGCGGCCCGGACGGTCCGGGCGGCCCCGGGTGTGCGTGGTGTGGGGCAACTCCCTGGCCAAGCTGCTCGGACCGGGCTCGTTCCTGGTGCCGGACATCGTGCGGGCGCTGGCCGGGCTGGACATCGAGGTAGTGGTGACCACGGCCGCCGGAGCCGCCGGCCAGATCGGCCCGGTCCCCCGCAATGTGCGGCTGCTGGAAGACTGCCCGCTCAACGAGCTGCTGCCCAGCTGTGACGCGGTGATCTACCACGGCGGCGCGGGGTGCGGAATGACCGCGGTGGCCGCCGGC
Source organism: Streptomyces sp. NPDC048483 (assembly GCF_040651455.1). NCBI lineage: Bacteria > Bacillati > Actinomycetota > Actinomycetes > Kitasatosporales > Streptomycetaceae > Streptomyces > Streptomyces sp. NPDC048483. The sequence continues at coordinate 117,950 of NZ_JBEZJZ010000006.1, read as the reverse complement.
ACCCCCCAGCTGGCCCTGCCCTTCACCCCCGAGCAGAGCGCCAACGCCCACCGGCTCGTGTCCACCGGAGCCGGTCTGTGCCACTCCGGACGCACGGCCGGGCCTGCCGTCATCCGCGACTCGGTGATGCGGCTGCTGGAGGACGACTCGTACCGGGCCACGGCCCTGGCCCTGCGCGAGCAGGCAGCCCGACTCCCCACCCCGGCCGAGCTGGTGCGCGAGCTGGAAGCCTCAGCCCTGGCCGCCGCCTGAGCCGCAGTCCCCGTTCGAGGAGCCCCGACGATGCGCGTACTGTTCACGACCTCCGACATCTCCACCCACTGGTTCCCGATGGTCCCGCTCGGCTGGGCGCTCCAGTCGGCCGGACACGAGGTGCGCCTCGCCTGCACACCGCGGGCGGCCGGGCAGATCTCTCGTACGGGCCTGACGCCCCTGCCCGTCCTGGACGGCCCGGACCACTTCTTCAAGGCGCGGCTGGCCCGATACCGCGCCCTGACCGCCTCCGGTGCCCCGGTCGAACCGGGCACGGTGCTGCACCCGGTCACTGGGGAGCCAATGGCCAGCCTCGCCGACTTCGACATAGCCGAGTACGCGGCGCGGAACCGGGAGCACAACTTGGCTATGATGCGGGGCAGTTGCGATCGCATCGCGGCCTTCGCCCGCTCCTGGCGGCCGGACCTGGTGGTCACCGAGCCACAGAATGTCGAGGGTGTCCTCGCCGCCCAGCTGCTGGGGGTGCCCTCTGTGTGCCATCTGTTCAGCACGGTCGGTACGCACGAACCGGGCCCGGGGCTCGGCATCGTGCTGGAGGACCACAGCGACTCGTTCCCCAGGCTCGGGCTGCCCGAGATGTCCGCCGACCTGATCGACCACGTGATCGACCCCTGCCCGCCCGGTCTCGGCGGGGCCTGCGAGGCGCCCCGGCTCCCGGTGCGGTTCGTGCCGTACAACGGGCCCGGCACGGCGCCGGACTGGGCGACCGAGCGGCCGGCGGAGCGGCCCAGGGTCCTGGTCTCCTGGAGCACCGTGGTGAGCAAGGTGTGGGGCCGGCAGACGTGCCGGTTGCCGACGATCCTCGACGGACTCGCAGAGCTGGACGCGGAGGTGGTGGTGGCCGCCGCTCCGGAGGACCGCGCGGAGCTGGGCACCCTGCCCCGGAACGCCCGGCTGCTGGAGACGTGGGCCCCGCTGAACCAGCTCCTGCCCGCCTGCGAGGCGATCGTGCATCACGGCGGTGGCGGCAGCATGCTGGCCGCACTGGTGGCCGGGGTACCGCAACTGTCCTTGGCCATCACCCCGGAGCAGGCGGCCAACGGCGAGCGCCTGGCCGCCGACGGCGCCGGCCTGGCCGCCGACGGCAGGGCGGCCACCGCCGGGTCGGTCCGGGGCGCGGTCGCCGCGCTCCTGGGAGAGACCCGCTGCCGCGGAGGCGCAGCGGCCCTGCGCGACGCGGCACTGGCCCAGCCCGGCCCGGCCGAGCTGGTCGGCACGCTGGAGCGGCTGTCTCGGACCGGAGCGGCGTGAGCGGGGTGACAGCGGACCACCGCCACCCGCCGCGCGTAGTGGTGCTCGGCGGCAGTGGCTTCCTCGGCGGCCACGTGTGTGCCGCCTTCCGGCGCGGCGGCTATGACGTGCTGTCGATCGCCCGCCGGCCCGCCTCGGCGGCGTGCTCGGTCGCACTCGACATCGCGGCGGCCACCCCCGCCGCGCTCCTCGACACCGTGGCGGCGGCGGGCCCGGTCATCGTGGTGAACGCGGTGGGCGCGGTGTGGTCAGGCGACGAAGTCCGGATGGTCCGGCTCAACACCGATCTGGTGGAGCGGCTGCTGGAGGTCGTCGAGCGGTTGGAGCACCGGCCCAGGTTCGTCCACCTCGGTTCGGTCCACGAATACGGTGCCGCCGAGGGCGGGATCCTCACGGAGGACGGCCCGACGTTCCCCACCACCGTCTACGGGCGGACCAAGCTGCGGGGCAGCGAGGCGGTGCTCGCAGCGACCGCCGCGGGGCGGGTGGACGGCGTCGTGCTGCGGGTCTCCAACGCGCTCGGCGCCGATATGCCCGGCAACAGCCTCCCCGGCACCGTGGCGCGCCAGCTCGCCGACGCCCGCCGCACCGGAGCCCCGGCGGCGCTGCGGCTGTCACCGCTGGTCGCGGAGCGGGACTTCGTGGACGTCCGGGATGTGGCCGACGCCGTCGTACTGGCCGGTCAACGGCCGGTCGCCGGCTGGCTGATCAACATTGCCGCCGGCACCGCGGTGCCGGTGCGCACCGTCGTCGAGCTGCTGATCAGGATGAGCGGCGTCGGCGCCCGAGTGGTGAGGTCGGCGGGCCCCGGGGATGGCCAGGGCAGCCGGGGCGGCTGGGACGGTCGTCAGCAGGTGTCCGTCGCACGGGCGGCCACCCTGCTCGGCTGGCACCCCAGGCGCTCCCTGCGAGACGCTCTGCGCGAGGTCCTCTCCTCGGCCGGGGCGGCGCCGGAGAGACGGGCTTCCAACCCGGCTCCACAGGTATTCGAGGGCCCGGCGTCAGGGTGGGCTGAAACGACACCGGGCGACCGGGCCCGCGCTTCGGCACGGCTGCCTGAAGAGTTGCAAACGTAAGAGACATGGAGGCTGGCCCGATGGCCGACCAGGTGAAGGCTCGCCTGCTCGACGAGGTGCGCACGTACCACCGCGATCAGGAGCAGGACACGGGCTTCGTCCCAGGCGTGACGCCAGTGCTCTCTTCCGGCGCCGTGCTCGACGAGGACGACCGGGCGGCCCTGGTGGGCGCCGCCCTGGACCTGCGGATCGCGGCGGGTACGCACACCCGCAAGTTCGAGAGCACCTTCGCCAGGACACTCCGGATGCGCAAGGCCCATCTGACCAACTCCGGCTCCTCGGCCAACCTGCTGGCCCTCTCCGCCCTGACCTCCCCCCAGCTCGGGGACCGACGGCTGCGTCCGGGTGACGAGGTGATCACCGTTGCCACGAGCTTCCCGACCACGGTCAACCCCATCCTGCAGAACGGCCTGGTTCCGGTATTCGTGGATGTCGAGCTCGGCACCTACAACGTGGCCGCGGAGCAGATCGCGGCGGCCATCGGACCGCGGACCAGGGCCGTCATGATCGCGCACACCCTGGGCAACCCCTTCCCGGTGGCGGAGGTGGCCGCCCTCGCGGAGGAGCACGACCTCTTCCTGATCGAGGACAACTGTGATGCGGTCGGCTCCACTTACCAGGGCCGGCTCACCGGCACGTTCGGCGATCTGAGCACGGTCAGCTTCTATCCGGCGCACCACATCACCATGGGAGAGGGGGGCTGTGTCCTGACCGGGAACCTCGCCCTGGCCCGGATCGTGGAGTCGATGCGTGACTGGGGCCGCGACTGCTGGTGCGAGCCGGGCGAGGACGACCGGTGCATGAAGCGATTCCAGTACCAGCTGGGTACGCTCCCGGCCGGCTACGACCACAAGTACATCTTCTCTCACGTGGGTTACAACCTGAAGACGACCGATCTCCAGGCGGCACTCGGGCTCTCGCAGCTCAAGAAGCTTCCCGAGTTCACCGAGGCACGCAAGCGCAACTGGCGGCGGATGCGCGAGCGGCTGGACGGCGCCCCCGGCCTCCTCCTCCCCGAGGCCACCCCCGGGTCCGACCCCAGCTGGTTCGGCTTTCCGATGACGGTGCTGCCGGACGCGGGCTACACCCGTGGTGCGCTGGTGGACTTCCTCGAAGCGCGAAAGATCGGCACCCGCAGGCTGTTCGCCGGAAACCTCATCCGGCACCCCGCGTACCAGGACCGCCGGTATCGCGTCGTCGGCACTCTCGCCAACAGCGACGTGATCACCGAACACACCTTCTGGACCGGCGTCTACCCCGGCCTCACCATCGAAATGATCGACTACGTCGCGGACTCCATCCGGGAGTTCGTCGCCAAGAGCTGACGTCCGAGTGCGACGGCACGTCCCGGCCGCCGGGACATCTGTCCCGGAAGAGTCGGGACGCGAACCTCTGGGAGCGGGCCGCCGGTTCGGCCAGTGTGGAGTGGTGATGAAGACAACCATGGACAGGACGGACGGCTCCGCCGGGCGGGCCGTGGTGCGCCTGCGGACGCCCAGGGAGACGGCCAGCCGCCGCGCCCCGCTGTTCTGGGCGACCCGCGCCGGACTCGGCTGGGCCGTACCGCTGCTGGCGGAAGCCGGCTGGTTGCTGAACGGCCGGGTCGATACGGTGCCGTACCTGCCGGTGGCCTGCCCGCAGTATCTGCTCATCGCGGTGACCGCGGTGCTGGCGCTCCTCCACCTGTCCGTCATGCCCCGCTGGCGCTTCCGGGTGCACCGCTGGGAGGTCGCACCGGTCGCCGTCTATACCCGAACGGGCTGGCTCAACCAGGAACGGCGGATCGTCCCCGTGTCGCGCATCCAGACCGTGGACACTCAACGGGGACTGCTCGCCGCCCTCTTCGGTCTGGTCTCCGTCACCGTGACGACCGCCTCGGCCCGCGGTCCGGTCCGGATCCACGCACTGGACCGGGATGTCGCGGAACGGCTGGTCGAGGAGCTCACCGTCCAGACCGGCCAGACCCCCGGAGACGCCACATGAAGGACCGGAACGCTGCCGCCGCCGAGGGAGCACCGGCGACGGACACCGAGCAGGAGACCGCGTGGCGGCGGCTGAGTCCGCGCATGCTGGCGGTCCATCCCCTCCACGAGGCGCTCCGGTTCCTGCCGGTGGTCCTGGGCGTCTTCGTCCTCGGCCACGACAGCGAGAAGCCCTGGGGCCTGATCGGTCTCGCACTGGCCCTGGTGATCGGCCTCGGCCGTTACTTCACCACCACGTACCGGGTGACGGCCGATTACGTACAGGTCCGCCGCGGGCTGCTGCGCCGGGAGGTGCTGTCCGTTCCCCGGGACCGCATCCGGTCGGTCGACATCAGCGCCCGGGTGCTCCAGCGGGCGCTGGGGCTGCGGCGGCTGGCAATCGGCACGGGCCGGTCGGACCGGCACGGCGACGGACTGGCACTGGACGCTCTGGACACCGCGGCCGCCGAGCGGCTGAGGAGTGAGCTTCTGCACCGCACCGGGCAGCCCGCCCAGGCCGCGCCGCAGCCCGGCGTCCCCGGGGACGCCGATGCCTCGGTGCCGCGTCCCCGTCCCGCCGAGGCCGAGCGCCCCCGCGCCGCGAAGCCGCGTCCCCCGGGCCGTGAACGGAGCCGCGAAGAGCGCGGCGACGAGAGCCCGGGAAAGGACCGCGGGGATGCGGACCTCGCGGGGGAAGAGCTGATCGCCGCGCTGCGGCCCGCATGGGTACGGTTCGGCGCCTTCACCCTCAGCGGACTGGCGGGCGCCGGTGTGCTGCTGACGTCGGCCGTCACCTTCCTCAACTCCGCGGAACTCGGCCCCGACCGCTTCCCTCCGGTGCGCGCTCTCGCCCGGCAGCTCTCCTCGCTGCCGACGCCGCTGGCGGTGCTGGAGTGCCTCGTACTGGGCGTGCTGGCGGTGTCGCTGCTATCCGCCCTCGGCTACGCCGCGTCCTTCTGGAACTTCCGGCTCACCCGGCTCGCGAACGGCACCCTGCGGCTGACCCGGGGCCTGGCAACTACGCGCTCTGTCACCATCGAAGGGCGCCGGCTCAGGGGGGTCGAGATCAGCGAGACGCTGCCGCTGCGCCTCGTCCGCGGCGCCCGCTGCGTCGCCATCACCACCGGCCTGCGGGCCGGACGAGGGGCGGAACACGGCGGCTCGCTGCTGCTGCCCCCGGCGCCGCTCGCCCGCGCCCGCGAGGTAGGCGCGGCCGTGTACGGGAACGCGGCACCGATGGACTGCCCGTTGACCCGGCACGGCGACGGGGCCAGGAGGCGCCGGCTCACCCGGGCCCGGACCACGGCCGTGGTGGGCGTCGCCCTGACCGGTGCACTGACGCTGTGGGCCGGGTGGTGGCCCGCCTGGAGCTGCGCGGCTTCCCTGGTGCTGCTCCCGCTCGCCGAACTGGTCGGCCGGGACCGATACCGCAATCTCGGCCACGCCCTCCTGGACGGGGGCCACTTGGTGACCCGGCAAGGGTCGCTGGTGCGGCGCCGCCAGGTCCTGTCCGGTGACGCGGCCGTCGGCTGGGTCTTCCACCAGTCCTTCTTCCAGCGCCGGTCGGGCGTGACCACCCTCACCGTGGCCACGGCTGCCGGGCGGCAGTACTACAACGTCCTGGACCTTCCTACGGACGAGGCGACCGCACTGGCCGCCGCCGCCCGTCCCAACTGGCTCGAACCCTTTCTCGTCAGCGAGGACGACGCCAACGGCGGTACCCCCACCGGCACCGGGGCCGCCACCGCGCGGCGCCTGCCCGCACGCAGCTGAACCCGCGGCCCCCACGGTCCTCGTGGAGCCCGTGACCGCCCGGCCCTACAGCCAGCCGTTGTCACGGGCCGTATGGGCCGCCTCGAAGCGGTTGGCGCAGTCCGTCTTCTGGATGGCCGAGGAGAGGTAGTTCCGCACCGTCTTCACGGAGAGGTGCACCCGCGTCGCGATGGCCGGGATCGGTGAACCGTCGATCGCCGCGGCCAGGACCTCCCGTTCCCTGGGGGTGAGCGGGTTGGGCGCGGCCCGCAGCGCGGTGGCGGCCAGCGCGGGCTCCATCACGGTCTCTCCGGCCATCACCTGCCGGATCGCCGCCGCGAGTTCCTCCACCGGCCGGTTCTTCCCGATGAAGCCGCTGGCCCCGGCCGCAAGCGCGCGCCGCAAATGGCCGGGCCGGTCGAAGACCGTGAAGACCAGGATCTTCGTCTCGGGAAGCTTGGTGTGCAATGCCTCCGCGGCGTCCAGCCCGCTGCCGCCGGGCATCTCTATGTCCAGCAGGCACAGGTCCGGGCGCAGCTCCAGGGCGGCGGACACCGCGCCGGGCCCGTCACAGACCTGGCCGACCACCTCGATGTCCGGCTCCAGCCCCAGCAAGGTCGCGATGGCACCGCGCACCATGGCCTGGTCCTCTGCGAGCAGTACCCGGATCACGTCGTGCCTTCCGTAAGGGAGTGGGCGAGGGAGCCCCTGGAGTCCGTGGAGTCCGTGAGCGGGACGGCGGCCAGGAGGCGAAAGCCGCCGCCCGGCGCGGCACTCGTCCGGAGGGAGCCGCCGAGGGCGGTAACCCGCTCGGTGAGACCGGTCAGCCCGTTCCCGCCCGGTCCGGAGAGCGGGCGCCGGACGGGCCCCTTGCCGTCGTCGAGCACCTCCAGGACGGCACGGCCACCCTCCGTGGACAACGCGACCCGGCAGTGGGTCGCCTGTGCGTGCCGGACGACGTTCGTCAGCGCCTCACGGACGACCCAGCTCAGTGCCGTCTCCACTTCCTGGGGCAGCTGGTCCGTCGCAGCGTCCACCGACACCGAGACACCGGCGTCGCCCAGCGTCGGCCGGGCCTCCTCGATGACCGCGGGCAGGCTGAGCCGCCGGTATCCGGTGACCGCCTCCCGCACCCGGTCCAGGCACTGACGGCCCATGTCCTCGATCTGCTGGAGCTCCGCCTCCACATCCATCCCACCAGCCCGGTACAGCCTCCTTGTCACCTCCGTGCGCAGGGTGAGCTGGAGCAGGTCGTGGCCCAGCGTGTCGTGCATGTCCCGGGCGAAGCGCAGCCGCTCCTCGGTCACCGCGGCCCGCGCCAGTTCGCGGCGGGTGCGCCGCAGCTCGGCGTTGAGGTCGAGGATCCGGCGGTAGGTGGTCATGGAGAGGCCGACCGCCGCGGTCATCACCACCAGCGAGGTGGTGTCCGCTCCGTTGACGTGCTCGGCCACGAAGGCGGCCAGCGAGACCGATGTCGCGAGGGCCGGCAGGGTCAGCCTGGGAGGTACGGCGACCGCGCAGGTGGCCGCCAGATACGTCAGCAGGATCGTCCAGTCCTTGCCGAGCCACAGCGGGAGGGCCACGGACAGCGCCGCGAGCGGCACCAGCAGCGCCAGCCGGAACCGGTCGTCGAGCCGAGCGGAGTGGTAGGACCAGGAGATGGTCACCTGGGAGACCGCGAAGAGGGCCAGGGCGAAGGCGGCCACGAGGACGGTGATGAGCGGGCTGTCCGACGCGGAGAGCGAGGGAACCAAGCCGAAGAGGGGAATGACGGCGGCCGTGGCGCCCACCGCCGCGCCCCGGGTGGAGGGGAGCCCGGCGAGTCCGCCCGCCCCCTCCGTGCGCGCGCCGAACCTCTGGCTCATCGGCTTCCCCCTTCCGTGCCCCCAAGCCGGGGCCACGCCGTGCGCCCCTCACTCTAACCTCAGCTTTTTCCAGGGACAGGGCCGCCCGAGGGGGCTCAGCGCGCGGTGTCCCGGCGGAAGGCGAACCCGGCCAGCAGCGCGAAGCCCAGCGTCCAGCCCCCCAGTACCAGAAGGTCCGACAGCGGGGACGCCCCGCCGTCCAGCAGGGCCTGGCTGAGGTGGGCCCAGCGGCTGGTCGGCAGCGCCCTGGATATGTGCTGGAGGGTGTCCGGGAACAGCCGAGTCGGTATCCACAGCCCGCCCAGCGCGGACATGCCGATCACACAGGCCATCACGGCGGGACCGCTGGTGGTGGGCGAGGTGAGGAATCCCAGGGCCATGCCCAGCAGGGCGAACGGCAGGCTGCCCAGCCAGGTGATCGCGCCGATCTCCAGCCACTGGGTGGCGCTCAGCTCGACACCCTGCGCCAGTCCGCCGATCAGGAAGATGGCGAGGAGGGAGAGCAGGGACAGCAGCAGGCCGCTGACGGTCTTGCCGATGAGTACCTGGGGCGCACGCAGCGGAGTGGTGCGCAGCTGGGCGATCCAGCCGATGTTCCGGTCGAGCGCGACGTTGACGCCATTGGTGATGGTCACCATCAGCACTCCGTAGCAAGCCATCCCAGCCATGACCCCGGCATCCGCGCCGCCCGCGGCTCCCGAGGACGCCCTGTTCCCGGCCGTGGAGACCATCAGGTACAGCAGCGCCGGAACGGCCACCGTGAGCACCACGAACCTCGGGTCACGACGGAGCCGTCCGAGTTCGAAGAAGATGTAATGGCGCGTCAGCATCAGTGCTTCACCTCTTGTGCGGTGCCGGTGAGCGCACGGAACGCCTCTTCGAGGCTGCCCCCGGACGTTTCGAGATCCCTGACCGTGAAGTCGCCGGACAGCAGGGCGTTGATGGTGGCATCGGAGTCGGTGGTGTGGAGACGGACCCGGTCATGGTGCCGCTCCACACCGCATACACCGGGCAGCAGCTCCAGTCCCGTTGGGGCCGGGCCGTCGGGGCGGAAGCTGACCGTACGCTTGCCGACGGTCCGTTTGATCTCCTCGCCGGTGCCCTCGACCAGGACCTTGCCCTTGGCCAGCACGGTGATCCGGTCAGCCGCCTCGTCGGCCTCTTCCAGGTAGTGGGTGGAGAACAGCACGGTGCGGCCCTGCTCGGCGTAGCTCCTGATGCCGTCCCAGAACCGGGTCCGCGCCTCGACGTCCATCGCGACCGTCGGCTCGTCGAGCACGAGCAGGTCGGGCGCTCCAGCGGCCGCGAAGGCGAAACGCACCCGCTGCAGCTGGCCGCCCGACAGCTTGTCCACCCGACGGCTCAGGAGGCTGCCGAGATCGGCCACGTCGACCAGCTCGCCCAGGGGCGCCGGCTGTGGGTAGAGGCGGCGGGCCAGCTCCAGGACCTCCCGGACCTTGGCGCTGGCGGGGAAGGCGCCGCCTTGCCGCATGGCCCCGACCCGGCCGGCCCGCACGGCAGCGGCCGGCGTGCCGCCCAGCACTTCGATCTGTCCGCGGTCCGGGGATAGCAGGCCCAGGAGCATATCGATCGACGTGGACTTCCCCGACCCGTTCGGGCCGAGCAGCGCCGTCGTCTGCCCACGACCGATCGACAGGTCCAACCCGTCGACCGCTTTCACCTGGTCGAAACTCTTGAACACGCCGGAAAACCGCATTGCGTGATCCGTGGCCATCTGTGACATGCCAACACGCTAAATAACTGGCACCTCCGCCGACAGTGACACCGACCCTGAATTCCCCGGGACAATTGTCCCGCGTTTCCTGGGACATTTGTCCCGCCAAACTCAGGCCATGACCGCACGCCTTTCTGGCCCCGCCATTCCCTCTCCCTCGGTTACCTTTCGCCTCCTCCCGAGGGCCTCCCGGCAAGGACCGAGCACCTTCGGGCCCCAGGCCCCAGGCCCCAGGCCCCAGGGCCTCGACGGAGCATGACTCGAAATCCAGTAGAGATTCCCTTTACGCATCAACGAGGCACCATTATGACCAACGTCACTCCTACCCTCATGCTGAATTCCGGGAGGGCGCCAAGTAGATTGACGACGGGTGATCACAAAGGTCATCCTGAGCGAGCGACCCGGGTCCCATTCAGCATTTCGCAATCAGTGCTACGTCAGGAGATAAGCGATGACATCGCAGAACAGTCTGCGTTCCATAGTGCGAGTGTCTGCGGTTGCCGCGGCATCCCTCACTCTCGCCTTCAGCGGCGCCACGGCGATGGCCGCATCGGCACCGACCATGAAGGTGACGCCGTCGAGCGGCCTGAGCGACGGCGCCACCGTCTCCGTCACCGGGGCCGGCTTCGCCAAGAACACTCCCGTCTTCCTCGCGGAGTGTGCGCAGGTGAAGGGCGGCACCGTGGTGTGCAACAGCCACGATGTGAAGGTCGTGGCCACGACCGCTGACGGCAAGATCCCGTCAACCTCGCTGACCGTGAGGAAGACGTTCAAGGGCTACACCCCGGATCACAAGCTGTGGGGCACGGTTGACTGCTCGACCACGCCCAACGGCTGTGTGATCGGCGCGGCAACCGACAAGGCCCCCGCGGGGGCTCGCACAGCCATCACGTTCAAGAAGTAGCTTCCGAGTATCCGAAGGGCCGCACCCACAGCGCGGGGTGCGGCCCTTCCGCTGCCTCGGAACCGGTGCGGCTCCCCCGAGCCCGGCCCCGCCCCGTCGGCCGGTGGTTTCTCTGCCTTCCGGCAGAGGAACCATCCCCCGCAAGTCGCAGGGGCACAGCGCCGGTGGCGCCGATGATCGGCGGTATGCCGTCCAGTGCTCCGTCAGTGTCCGCAAACCGTCCGGCCCGCCGGGGCCCTTCGCCGGTCCCGGAGACGCGGGGCGGGGGCTTTGGCTGGCGGCGGGTGAGGCGATCGCCGCCGGGTGTGGCTCACGTACGGGATCGATCCGTCGCTGTTCGGCATGCGTCGCGGCGGTGGGGTCATGGTGGTCCTGGCGCTCGTCGGACCGGGCTGGTGCTGGTGCGGCGCCGGTTCCCGGTGGTGGCTGTGCTGGGGCTGTCGGCGCTGGTGGGCGTGGTGCCCACGGCCGTACGGGCTCGCGCTCGGTGCGGTGCTGGCCGCGACCACGGTCCTGGTGCCGGCCGGGCCTGGCCGGCACCGCGGGCGGGCAACAGGACCAACTGGTGCCGACGCTGCGGGAGCGTACGGCCGCCACCGAGGAGGCTCGGCGGCTCGCGGACAGCGAGTCGCGGATGCACGAGCGGTCGCGGATCACCGCCGAGATGCACGATCTGGTCGGCCACCGGCTGAGTCTGATCTCGCTGCACGCGGGCGGCCTGGAGATAGTGCTGCATGAGCAGGCCCTGAGCTGCGGGAGGAGGCCGCGCTGGTGCGTGGCGCCACCCGCGATGCGATGCGGGAGCTGCGCGAGGCGCTGGGGGTGCTGGGTCCGCTGGGTCGGGACACCGGTACCGACGCGCTGACCGACACGACGGGTACCTGTGCGGACATCGAGGCGCTGGTGGCGGAGTCGCGAGGGGTCGGCGTGCCCGTGGAGTTCTCGTGGGACGGCGGACGATCTGGACGCACGGCCGGCCCGGGTGCGGCGAGCGGTGCACCGGGTGGTGCGCGAGTCCCTCACCAACGTGCACCGGTATGCGGCCGGGGCCCATGTGACGGTGGCCGCGACCCATACCGGGGAGCGGGTGAAGGTCCGCGTGCGCTTCTCATACGACGCGCTGCGGCAAGTCGCCATTGCCGTCCACGCACGAGAGTCGCTCTCGTACCTGTTCCCGGTCTTCGTTGACGGGTCTATCGCCTATGGGGTGAGGGCGCTGGTGCTGCTCCGAAGCCGTGACTTCGGCTCCCATCTGTACGTCTGGTTTCCCTTCTTGGCGGCCACCGGAGCAAGTCTTTGGGCGAACGCCTTGCACGCGATCACGCTGAACCACGGACCGCTCGCCGGACGGTCCGCGCTGCACCTGGGGGGCAGTGTCGTCGGTGTGCTTGCGGTCGCTTGATGAGGCCGTGCTTCTCCGCAGCAAGCTTGATCGCGGGCACCCAGCGCAGGCGACAGAGCGTGCCTGGATCCCACTTACCCCCTTCAGGGCCCGTGAACAGGAGCGCGTCGGGAGCCAGCCCCTTGGCACGCCGCCTCAGCATCCGGTCCAGCTTGTGGGTGATCACGATGGTCCGGCGAGACTTCCTGGTTTTCGGCGGGCCGAGTACGGACTGGCCGTCCTCGTCCTCCTTCCAGGCCCTCTGGACGCGGATGGCGGGCCTGCCGTTCCGGCGGCGGAGGTCCCGGGGCTGGAGTGCGGTGGCCTCGCCCCGTCGAAAGCCTGTCTCGGCGAGGTCCTTGGCGTCATCGGCGATGCACTCATACAGCCAGGCTCATTCCTCGCGTTCGAGGAAGACCATCTCCTCCTCGTCCTCGGCTCCGTCGAGCCGCGGCAGGCGCGTCTTTGCGCACGGGTTGGAGGCCCGCAGGGGCGGTTCTGCGTCGACGGCGGACTGCATGATTGCGTAGAGCAGACCGTGTTTGTTCTGGATGGTCTTCGGTTTGTATTCCGTCCGGGACCCCGGACGCTTGGGTCGAGAGGGGCCGGAGATCCGGCCTCCAGGCAGTTGACCCAGCCCTACACCATCTCCTGGACGATGCTGCCCTCGCCGTCCTCCACGGAGTAGGGCCCGAACCAGGGCGCCATGTTCTCGCGTATCTCTTTTCTGTACCTGGCGCGTGTCGCGCCCTGGATGCCCCTAGCCGATCGACGTAGGCGAGCGCGAAAGGCCCGAACGTAGTTGCTGACCTGCGCTGGTCCGCGATGAAGGCTTGGCCTCGCACCCGTCCCGGCGGCCACTGCTGGCCGTGCCCGTTCACCAGGTCACGGAAGCGCTCAGCGGCCGTCAGGTCGTCGAAGACCTCGGATCCAGGGGGTCGAACCCCTGGGTTCATGCGTCCCCTCGCGCTCCCCTCGCTCCAACGCCGGACGCCGGACGCCGGACGCCGGACGCCGGACGCCAAACTGATACCCCATCAGGGGCTCAGCACTAAAGACCAGGTCAGACACGGTCTGACCTGATCTTTCTCTGAGCCGCCTTTGGGATTCGAACCCGAGACCTACGCATCACGAGGCCGGTAGTGATCGTGCCGTGCTGTGCCACGCGGTTGCATCAGGTCCTGTTTCTGCAGATCAGAGCACCGATCGCGGTCCCGCTGCTCGCATGCCGTGTTGCACCGTCCACAGGCATCCGCGCTCCCCTTGCGCTCCCCGCCCCTTGAAAAGCGATGAACCGGCCTGCGCGGCTCCTTGGCGACACCATGGTGGCGCAGCTTGTAGAGATCGCACATACGAGATGATGGCCATCACTCGCAGACTCAGCTTGAGCAAGCCGGCGGTAACGACCCGGTAGGCGTTGCCCAAACGCAAGACCGTGCACGGATACCGGCCGCGCTTGGCGAGGTCGTACCCCGTGGTGCGACTGAGAGACAGCGCGCGGTTCGCCGTCTCCAGGTCCACGGCTGCAGGCAGCGCGAGCAGTTCCTCGCGCGTCAGCCCACGGGACGCATCGTCGCGCTTAGTGATCACAGCGGATCTGTACCCCGAGGCAATCCGCCACTGTCTCCAGACAAGCCGCACACCGCAGAATCACTCCACCCAATAACAAGAGTTTTGTTAATATGGCTCCATGGCCACCACCCCCGAACCCGCTCCCGGCGAAGGCCCCGTCCGCCCGGTCTCCGTCTCCCTCCACGAAGGCACCATCGCCGCCCTCAAGGCACGCACCGGCAAGCGCGGCATGTCCGCCTACGTCGAAACCCTCATCCAGCGCCAACTCGAACGTGAACGGCTGCGCGAACTCATTGAAGACGCGGAGACCGACCACGGGCCTGTGGATCAGGCAGCGGTCGAGGCCAAGCGGGCGCTCCTGCGTGGCGACGCAGCCGGCTCGGCGGACGCCGCATGAGCGGCACCCTCGTCCTGGACTGCGAAGGCCTGTCCAAACTCGTACGCCGCACACCCGAACTCACCGAATGGCTCGCTGCCGCCGAGGCGGAAGACATCCGCGTCATCACCAGTTCCGTCACCCTCGTCGAAGCCCGCGACCCCAAGACCAACCAGGCCCGCTTCGACTACGCCGTCTCCCGCGTGAACATCATCCCGCCCACCGAAGCCATCGCCCGCCACGCCAGCAAACTCCTCGCCGCGGCCGACCTCCACGGCCACAAGTACGCCATCGACGCGATCGTGGCCGCCACCGCGATGGCCTCCCCCTCCCCTGTGACCGTCCTGACGTCGGACCCCGAGGACCTCCTGATGCTGTGCGGCCCTGGCGTCCGTGTGATGAAAATCTGACCACGCATCCCCAACCCGCTCGCGAGGTGTGGAAGAAACCGGGCGGCCGGAACCACGCCGCTCTCACCAGTCGAGCCACTCGGTGTCATGGCAGGAGAAGCGGGAGGAGTGGCAGGCATCGCAGTGTGTGTACCAGGGAGCGCAGGGTTCGCCGCAGGAGGCGCAGCTGCCATGCGTGGCCAGTGGCCGGGAGGCAGCGACCAGTTGGTTGATCCGTTCAGCAGCCGCCTGCTCGCAGGTGGCCACTTCCTCGGTGCTCAGGCCGCCACATTCACGGCCGAAGGCCAGGACGGCGATGCGCAGGTCCCGCATGGTCGCGGCGTACTCCTCGGCTTGGGGCAAGGTCATTCGTTCGATGCCTGTGAGCGGACGGACCAGGTGGTGCAGGGCCGCGCCACGCAGGACCGCTCGGCAGATGACCGGGTAGGCCGGGCGGTCCGCGTCGACGGGCAGGGTGATCAAGCGCCAGACGGTGTGGCCGTCGCGTGGCCAGCAACCGTCGACGCCCCGTGGTGCCCCGACGGCCTGGCGTGCCGCCAATAGTTTGGAGTGAACCTCGTCCACGGGCATCGGCCGCAGCCATGAGCGCTCCTGGGCGGCCGTACAGGCGGCAGCGGTCCAGCCGGCCAGAGCGTGCGGAATCTCTCCGGGCTCCGGTTGTCCGAGGTCGGCCCAAGCGGGGCGCAGCCGGGCCGTCGTGACGCGCAGGTCACCGGGCCGCGCTCCATGGGCTGCCTGGACAGCCCGGTCGAGGAGCTTGGCCCTGGCGGTGAGGCCGGGCAGTCGGCTGCGGTAGGCGCCCACGAGCCCCTCCCCCGCGTCATGGCCCTGTCGGCCGGCCCGGCCGGCGATCTGGGCCGCTTCCCAGATCAGCAGCTCCCTGCGGGATCTGCCGTCGTACTTGCCCGTTTCCGCGAACGCCACGGCACGCAGCGGAAGGTTGACGCCATGACCGATCACATCTGTAGTGACGATCACGTCGACCTCGCCCTCGGACAGGCGCCGGATCTGCTCGCGGCGGGCCGCGGGCGGCATCGCGCCGTAGAGGACAGTCGCTGATCGGCCCGCCCCGAGCAACTCGCGGTGCAGAGCGAGAACGGCTTTGCGGGAGAAGGCCACCACCGCGCTTGCCGGCGGGAGGGTCGCAGCACTGAACTCCTTCGTCCGGCTCAGTGCGCCGTGCCGGGTGTGTCGGACCACGGTGATGTCCGTGCCGGGGGCGAAGAGCTTGCGCAGCAGGTCTTCGGCTTCCGGCGCGGCACAGACGTGTACGTCGGTGTGGGCTCCGCCCAGTAGCAGGCCGGTCCAGGCGTGGCCGCGGTCTTCGTCGGCCAGCCAGTGCGCTTCGTCGACGACCAGGAAATCGCCGGCGGTGGGCGCCGCCTCAGCCGTGCAGCACAGCACCGGCGCGTCCGGGTTGAGATGCTCCTCACCCGTGCGCAGGCCGACCCCCTCGGCACCGAGCCGGGTGCGCAGCCGTTCGTAGACCTCCAAGGCGAGCATGCGTAGCGGCGCCGCGTACACGCCGGTCCGGCCGGCCTCGGCGTGGGCGGCCAGCAGGGCAATGGCGTCATGCGTCTTGCCGGAGTTGGTGGGGCCCAGGTGGAGGGTCACTTCGGGGACGGTTGCCCGTTCCGGGATATGGGCGCGGGCACGCGCGGCGGCCGCGCGCTCGCGCTGCTCGCGCAGCCGCTTCGCCGCCTGTTCACCTTCCCAGGCCGCCTTCCGCTCGTCCTTCCGGTGCTGCGCGGCCCGTCGTGCACGCACCGCCGCGACCCGCGCGGGGGTGGGCACCGTAGCCAGGCCGTCGGCCACGCTCTGCTCAAGCAGATCCGCGGGGACGCCGCGGTCACGGTACTCGTCCGGGATCCGCTCCACGTCACAGCCCAGCCGTGCCGCCGCGTCGGCGGGCGCGACCAGTTCGGGCGCCGGGCGGCTGCGCCTGGCTCTGCGCAGCGCGGCCGTGAACTCCCGGGCGGCTTCTGCCTGTTCCTCAAGAGTGACGGGATTCACGTGTGAGCCCAGCACATCCCCCAGCCTCTCCTCCGCCGCACGCCTCGCGAGATGAACGGCCTCGGCCTGACTGATCCGCGCGGGGTCGACGGGCGACTGCGCGGAACGCAACCAGTGCGACCACGCGGCAACCTTCGTCCAGGGGTCACGCAACATGAGCAACGTCTGGGCACGGAGCCGCGAGCGGTAGCCCTCGGCCCGGCGGTCGGCGCCGGATGTCAGTTCGGCCAGGAAGGGACCGGGCAGCCTGGTACCAAGCAACTCGGGACGCCGCTCGGGCAATCGGCGGGCCTCGGCGGCCGAGTACTGCCAGACCTCGGCGTGATAGCGGTTGGTGTACGACCGGACCGGGCGGATGACACCGCCGCGCGTCAACTGGTCGAAACGGTGCCTGCTGATGCCTGCAAGCTCGGCGGCCTCTGCCGCGTGCACCAGGCGGGTGAGCTCGGCGAGTTCACCGGGGCTCGCGCGCCACCGGGCCACCTCGCCCGCTCTGACGCATAGTTCGTCCCCGCTCCAGCATGTACGGATCACTCCGTGTTCGACCCCCAGGGCGAACTCGTCCTTGCGCAGGCCGAGTTCCCGGCGTGCCGCTTCGAGCGTGGCGTGTTTTGCCGTCGTACCGGCCACGATGGTCCTCCCCCGTGTTCACCGTGCTTCACACTGTGACACGACGGTCTGACAATCAGTGATCGGGCCATCGCTGGCAGCGGGCCCGTCCGGGCGTGAGAGCGCGGGTGCGGCCTGCTGCGTCCCCCGTCCCGGGCAACGCCGCATCCACCATCAGCCGATGGTCCAGGGGCCATCCAGTGGAGCCCTGCACGATGTCCCCCCGGTCGGCGCCCACATCCTCGGCCTCGCACTGTGGGAGCCCGGCGTTCCTTCCCACTGCGGTACGGCAGTCCAAGGACCGGTTCGTCCCGGCCTTTGCACGGGTCAGGGCTGCGCTGTCCTCCGTGGTGCGGGAAACCTCGGAAAGTACCCTTCCTCCGCCAGCCAGGCCCGGGCCCGACCGCGCTGTCGCTCATCGCTGAGCCGGTGATACCGGCGCCAGGCGCGCTCGTCACGCGCGAGGACGTCCTTGAAGCGCCGGAAGGTGCCCCGCCCGCCGACGGCGATCCGCAGTCGGTCGGCGAGGGCCGCGTCGCCGAGCCCTTCGATGAACAGCTCCATG
Source organism: Streptomyces sp. NPDC048483 (assembly GCF_040651455.1). NCBI lineage: Bacteria > Bacillati > Actinomycetota > Actinomycetes > Kitasatosporales > Streptomycetaceae > Streptomyces > Streptomyces sp. NPDC048483. Next base: position 100,207 of record NZ_JBEZJZ010000006.1, on the reverse strand, counting down.
TCTCGGTTGCCGGCACGGGAACCCAGAGCCGGCACACGCAGCCATCGCTCGGGATCGTCCGCCTCCTCGGCCTCGTACCTGGCATCCAGCTCCTCGGTGAACGCCGGCCGGCACTCCCCGGTGAACAGATCGAGCCGACCGCCGGACTCGGCCGGATCTCCCTCCAACAGCATGACGAGCATCTCCAGATCGACTGCCAGCGGGCGCAGGAGGGGGATAGCCGCGTGTTCCGTGGTCGTGGGCAACCGGTCCGCCAGCTCCTGATCGCCCCGGAAGCCGCGTTCCTGGAGTGCGCCGAGAAACGAGGCCGCCGTCTCCACTGCCCCCGGCAGCCCTTGCGCCGCGGCCATGGCCACACCATCGCCGGCCAGTTGCAGCACCTCACGTGCGGGGCCACGGCGCAACGCAGCGAGCAGCGCCGCCCAGTCCTGCGCGTGGAGCGCGCCGCGCACGGCTCGCAGCCCGTCCTTGTTCCATTCCCCGGCCATGTGCCGACGGTAACGTGCGCCACCGAGGCCGTAAGCCGCCGAGGGCTACCCGGCTGCCGGCTCCGTGCCCATGCCGGTCCCGCCTCGCGCAGCAGAAAAGAGCGGTGTCGCCCTGGTCAACGTCGCCGCTTACGGCCACTCTTGCCGGCGTGGCGTCGCCCCTTCCGGGCGCGGCCGAGGCGGGCGGCCGGAGTACGCAGTGCCCGGGCCGCCAGTTGCCTGAGTTCTTCGAGCCCGGCCCGGTCCGGGTGCGCGGAGTCCAGCACGGCGGCGACCGCGTCCCTGGCCTCGCTGCCCTGGGCGCGCAGAGCGTCCTCGGCGCCGTCGCGACCGCCCGCCAGCTCCACGAGTTGGAGCAGGCTCTCTGCGAGCACCAGCAGATGCTCCGCATCGGTCATGTCCTCGGGGGACAGCAGTTCACGGTGCGCCAGCGTGGTCAGCGCGAGCGGCGCCAGCACCGGATCGCCGCGCAGCGCGCGCAGCAGCCGCTCGCCCTCGCTGCCCGGCAACGCCGTCAGAAGTACGTCGAGCATGGCCTGCGCCCGCGTGCGGAGGACCATGGTCCGTACGGCTTCGGCGAGTTGCCGCAGTGCGGCTTCCCGCTCGCCGTGGGCAGAGATCCAGCCGGCCAGCTCCGCACGAGCGGCATCCGGGTCGTAGTCCTCGGCCAACACCCCCAGCAGGCCGGCCGCCGACGCCTGGGCCAGTTCACCGACCAGCGGTGCGTCCCGGCCGGCCGTCAGCAGCCGCTGCCGTACCGCTCGGGTGCCCAACCCGGTGAGACGGATGAGCTCCACCGGCCCGGCGGTCAGCTCCTCACGCTGGGCGCGGGCACGCTCCCGCGCCGCCGGGGCCGCCGCCGCCTCCGCGACGCCCAGCAGCTCCGCGAACTCCGGCGGCATGTCCGCAGGCAGCTCGTCTCCGGCACCGGAGAGGTCGACTTCGAGGAACACGGGATCGGCCATCCCCCGATCGCGTTCGACCGCGCCCAGGTCCACCAGCGCGTCGAGCACCGCGCGCAGGTCCCGGTCGGCGTGCTCGAACCACATCCGGTGCTGGATGTCCGACCCACCCTCCAGCCGGAAGCGGGCCCGATAGGCGAGGTGCACGGAGTCGCGCAGGCGGGGCCAGGGCATCGGGTGCGGCAGGCTGTAGAGCGTGTTCAGCACGTCCTCCATCACATCCTCGTAGACGTCGAAGAGCATCGACTCGATGTGCCGGCCGCTGCGGGCCCCGATCAGGGCCTGCCTCAGTTCAAAGCACGCGTCGAAGGCACGCAGCCACAGCTGCAGCGGGTCGGCCAGCACCGGCCGGGCCTTGGCCACCGCGTACAATCGCCCCTTGGCCACCCGAACCAGCCGCGCCTTCTTCGCCCACTCCACCAGCAGTCCCAGACGCGGCAGGTCGGCCGAAGAGCGCACCCCCTCGGTGTTGTCGCCAGTACCCAGTACGTCCACCAGCTCGCGGGCGTCGCCCATCCTTAGCCGCCCCGCCGCCGTCACCGCGCGGCCGCCGCGGCCCGCCCACTCGGCGAGCCCGCACAGCTGCGCCACGACGGTCGACGCCTCGGCCTGTCGGCGGAGCTCGTCGCTCGGGGGCAGCACCACAGGCAGCTGCGGCTCGGCCCGGGCCACACCGGACAACACCTGGCCGGTCAGCCGCCGTTCCATGACCGCTTCAAGGGCCTCTTCGTCGTAGGCGACCTCCCCGCGCTGAGCACGCTCCGCGAATCGCTGCAACGCCGACCCGTCCGACACGTCCACACCCTGCTCGGCAGCGGTCATCACCCAGAACTTCGCCAAACCCCAACGGGCGCGGTCCGCCATCGCCGACGGATACTCTCCCGCAGCCGCGTTGACGGCAGCGAGGGAGTCCGGAAGTGCGGGACCTCGCGGGTCCGCCAACTGTACGGCGTGCAGAAAGCGCAGCAGCGTACGCAACGTGCCCGGGGCGTCGGCACGTTCCTCACCGGGAAGTTCGGTGACCTGCTCCGGCAACCAGGACACCAGCAGCTCCTCCACATGCCGCGGCTCCCACAGCCCCAGCCGACCGTCGATAGTCGCCCGGTGCCGGTAATCCAGCGCCACCTCGGCCATGAACCCGTCCGCCGGCAGCCCCTGCTCCCCGGCCCACCGGACCAGCCGGTCGACCAGCAGCTCGCACGCCGCCTCGAACTCCTCCTCGGCCCCGGCTTCGAACCGCATCCGCATGAACCCGCCTGCCCAACCTGTCCGCAGCACTGCTTACCTCGCCACGCTATCGCCGAACCACGGCACACAACCCGGCCGAGGAACAACAGCCCACTACCGGGCAAAGGTCACCCCTCCGCGGACCAGGTACTGGGCCAACTCCAGTACAGAGGCGCAGCTTTGGCCCGGAGTTCCGGTTTCGGGAGCTGTGCGCATCGTGAGGGAAACCGGTAAGCCGTCCACTGAGGCGGCGCGGGATCTGGGGATCAACGCGTACACCCTGCACAACGGGGTGAAGGCCGACCACGAGCCCGGCAGCCAGGACGCCGGTGCAGGCGGTGCGTTGAGCGAGTCGGAGCGGGAGGGCTGGCCCGGCTGCGGGCGCAGAAGGCACAGTGGGACAAGGAGCGGGCCGAGTTGCTGCTGGAGCGTGATGTCCTCAAGCGCTCGGTGACCCTGTGGGTGAAAGACGCGATGAACCGGTGAGCGTGGCGGAGTCCATCGCGTCCCTGAGGACCAGGTTCGGTATCCCGCACGCGATCGCCCGCCGGGTCCTTGAGGTCTCGCAGTCCTGGTTCTACAAGTGGATCAACCGCAAGCCGACCGCCCGCGAGTAGCGGCGGGAGCGGCTGGATGAGGAGATCAAGCGGCTGTTCACCGCCTCGGGCGGCACCTACGGCTCGCGGAGGGTAGCCCGTGACCTGGGCGAGGCGGGGTGGGGTGGGGTGGGCGGTCGCCAAGAACACGGTCGCGGCGCGCATGGCCGAGCTGGGGCTGTGCGGGCGTGCGCCGAAACGGCGGTGGCCTGACCCGGCCAGGCCGCCGGCCCGCGGCCCGTGCCCTGATCCGCCGGAACTTCAGCGCCGTTGCGCGGAACGTGCTGTGGTGCGGGGGACGTCACACAGATCGACACCCACGAGGGACCGCTCTACCTGGCCACCGTCGAGGACCCGTTCTCCCGCCGGATGCTCCAGATGCTGTTCGTTCCCGACAACGGCAACATCAACGCACTCACCGGACAATCCGACACCGCACACCACCGCCCACCGCACGACTTCTGCACCGATGCGCTCCCCTGGCGCACCCCAGCACCGGCCACAGCTGACCACGCGTCAGCCAACCCACGAAAACGCCAGGTCAGACAGTATTCAGAGGCCCTCGGGCCGCCCCCTACCCCAAACCTCTGACCGACGCATTCCGATACGCAGGCCAGAAAGTACGTCCAGCACCGGACCACCCAGCACGAAAGCAAAGAAACCCCAGGTCAGATCCCTGACCTGGGGTTTAAAGAGAGCCGCCTTCGGGATTCGAACCCGAGACCTACGCATTACGAGGGGGTGCAAGATCGTGACGGATGGTGGCCCGTGATCACACTCGGTCCGGTTTTGCCTGGTCAGAGACTTGCCGGCCTCGCTGGCGTGACACTCAATCCAACGGGTGCTGTCCCGTCCGCTCACGCATCGCTCACGCAGATCAGCGCCTAGCCCACCGCAGCAGGCATGAGATTGCCCGAGCGTCACTCAGCGTCGTCAGCCTCATCTTCAAGATCTTCTACGGCTGCGGCGACGCTCGACATGAAGATGTGATGCTTGTCGTCGTTCGCCAGGTAGGTCACCAGGTTCTCGCGCAGCCGCTGCGTCCCCAGGTAGTAGTCCCGAAACGCCTTCGAGACCTCGTCTGCTGCCTCGCGGCTCGAAGGGACAGGGATACGAATTTCCCTATACCGCCGGCCGACGTCTTCCCGGTTGGTCTGCATGAAGACGACGCGATCCCACTGCCGACGCACGGCTTTCAGCGTCATTGCCCACAAGAGATAGAAGTTATCGAAGGAGGCGGACTCGGAGGCCCGCAGCACCAGCACCTCCTTGGTCAGCACGACTCTCTCTTGACCTGGCATGATTACCGCAAAATCGCCGATATTTTTGCTGGTCCGGATCGGGGAGATCAGGTCATACTCTTCGAGCCCGGACTCACTCCCTTTCCAGAAGCGTTCGGCGACCACATCCGGCACACGATTCGTCGGATTGATATTCACCTGCCCGGCGCGAATATCGGAGACCTTAATGTAAGGGACGTGCCCGGTCCGAAAGTCTGCCGACGGGCTTCCATGCCCATGCATCGAGACCAGCACCCCATCGTCAATCAATTCTCCGATAGAAGCGCTCGCGAAAGCTCCCATCTCGGGCGCATCCATAAGCGTGAAGAAGTCACGCACTGAACGTTCGTCGAAATAGTTTGGAACGGCAGTCAGCTGTTCAGTGAGCTCGCTCTCATCTACCCAACAACTCGTTGCCGTCGTACCGAACTCGTCCACCAGAGCAGTGACATCTGCGGCGATCTGGTCGTCGATCACATCTGTTCGAGTTCCAGTATAAGCATCAACGACGAATAGATCTTCGCCGTCCTTATTAATACCTACGGTCGGAGCGTAGGAAACGAATACCTGACCTTCACGGAACCAAGCCGGCCTATGCACCATGGAAATCACTTCTTCTCAAATACGTAGAAGTTGGTCTTTGCTCGGCAGAACCCTTGAAACGCTTCCATGGGGATGTTGAGAACGCCCCGCAGGGCGAACCGGTCACTCAGCCATTCTGGCAGCCATTTATACGTGGGCGAAAAGAAGTAGGTTTCCGGCAGGATGATTCCGAGCCTGCCCCCCTTCATCAGGAGCCTGTACGCGCGCTCAAGAAAGACGAGGCCGATTTCGAGGTCCGCATACTCGCCCTTCTTCCGGTTGGCTGCGGCCGCGATGCTGTAATCGTTACGGCGCGCATCAACCTTGCTGACCTTTAGGTTCTTACCGAAAGGCGGGTTTGTGATCACCACCGTGAACGACCCGTCACTGAGAGGTCGCTCAAGCTGAGGGTAGTCCTTCGCCCACCTGTCTCCCCTTATCGAATCGCCAATGTGCACATTGACAGATCCGTCGCCAAGACCCACCATGATCGCCCGGGTAAGCTTGACGTTAATGGAGTCTTTGTCCACTCCGTAGACGTTCCGGTGCGCCCAGGTTCTCGCTGCAGCGGCAGAGTCGCCAGCAGGGATGCGATCGACCAGCGAAAGGAACGCTTCGGTGAGAAACCCGCCCGTTCCACATGCCGGGTCGATGATCCTGTCTTCCAGGCGAATATCCATCATTTTGACGGCGGCAGCGATTACGCGCTGCGGGGTGAAGTACTGCCCTTCACCCGCCTTCAGGTTTGCCCTGCGAAAGACCTGGAAGGCGGAAGAAATCGCTTCAGGTCCCACACTATTGAGATTCAAACTGGAAAGCTCATACACCGCTTCCTGAATGGTGTGATCATCCAGCTCGAGGGCGCCTTCACGATGCTCAGCAAATACTTCTGGTCGAAAATTCTTGAGAGTATCGAACTGTGCCCGCATCGCTTTAGCGGTCGCGGATTCCCCTCCCTGGGAGAGCTGGAAAGCAACTGCCTTGCTGTGGTCATACGACGCGTTTGAATCTGACTCCAGCTTAAGTAGCAAGAGGTTGCAAAGTTCGTTAAGTTGTGCTTCCGAACGAGTCGATCGGCTATCCCGTGCAACCACTACATCCAACAGTCGACCAAAGATTGACCGCAGCTGGCCGTTCTTCGGTGTAACCAAGTCGCTGAACGTCAACGGCTTCTCGGAGGGGCGCGTAAACCCTTCCCCAGGCTGTGGCAGGCCGCGGTTTCGAACATGCTGAAACCTACCGTCGGCCAACTTATAGACCCTGACGTTATCGGAACCATTGGTCCAATAACCCATCCGCGCACGCGGCTCACGGCTGAGGTAGATCTCAAGCTGCGAAATGCCGGCGTCGATCGTAGGCTGCTTGAATTCACAGATGACTAGGAGGTGTTCCCAATCACCCGCATTCCGCACATCGTCAAAAATGGCCAGATCAACAGGCCATCCAGCGAAGGACTTTCCATCCTCCCGCTTCGCCGCGTCGTGAGGTGACTGCGGTACGCGCCACTCAGGCTTCCACTGCAGCTGGCCTGAATCCCAACCTGCCTCCATGAGGCTCTTGAGCACCGGCACCCGCACCTTCTGGTGCTCGGGGCCACTGGGAGTACGCGTAGAGTCATCCGTCACGGCACAACCTTAGCCGCTCGTCGCAAATCGCTGGCGCCAACCACGAGTACGCCCCGGGGTGCGCGGGCCCTGAACAGGATCGTGTCAGGCGTTGGGGAACCTTCGGGGGTGGTCAATGCGGAGCGCACGTGTGTCATTGGGTAGACGCCACCCGGCCCCATCCGCTGAAACAACAGACGGCCGAACCCATGACTAGCGAGTTCGGCCGTCCAGGATGTCCTGAGACATCACACTCGTAGCGGGGACAGGATTTGAACCTGCGACCTCTGGGTTATGAGCCCAGCGAGCTACCGAGCTGCTCCACCCCGCGTCGGTGCCCTAACCATACGCCATGCTGGCACCGACGTTGATCCCCCTCCCCTGGGGACCAGGTTGGTGCCAACCACAGCCCCGTTCAATCTTGGGGGTGTAGCGCCGCCTCTCTTACTTCCCCGGTCCTGGACCGCCTACTGCTTCCGGCGCCGTTCCATGCTCCAGATAGGCGGTCACACCGCTGGCGCGGGCCTCGATGCCCTCGGTGATACGGCGTACGAGGCGGGGGATGGTGAGTTCCGGCAGCTCTCCGGCGTCGTGGAAGGCGTAGCCGCGGAGCTCATTGGCCTGTAGCTCGATGTGCCGACACTCGTCCGCGGCGAGGCGCCCCCCGTCGAAGAGATAGAGGACCTTGTCCCCCTCTCCCGGATTCGGTGCCCAGTCCACGACGAGCAGGCGGCCGATGCCGGGCTTGATGCCGAGCTCCTCGTGGACTTCGCGCACGCAGGCTTGCAGGGGTGACTCCCCCCGCTCGACATATCCGCCGGGGATGTCGCGGTAGTCCTTGTACGAGGGTTCGACGAGCAGGACACGGTCGGCGTCGTCGAAGAAGAGCGCGCCAGCTGCCATGCGCGGGTGGGCCATCTTCGCTTCGTGCTCGTTCTCGCTCACGGGACGGACTCTAACCGCCGACTACCCCGAGCCGACGGGCCAGGTCTGCCGCGGGCTGGGACGGACGGCCTCGGGTGCCGCGGATCCATCCGATGACTAGCTCCCGGCTCAGGTAGTGGTGGCGTACCTGTTCGGGGGCGGCCTGCTCGGCGTCGAGCAGGGTAGCCAGAGCTTCGTCGGTCCGGTTCCAGGCGCTGAGTGCTCGGGCGACTTCCAGGCTGTGCCTCACGCGCCGTTCCACCGGCAAGCCGCTGGTGTCGATTCGTTGCCCGAGGTCCGCGGCTATCTGGATGTCGCCGAGCTCGCCGGCGGTGGCGACGCAGTGGATGGTCACGTTGGTCGGGCCGAAGGCCGTCCACAGGTGGTTGGCGTCGGCACCCAGCCGCTGTGCGGCTTCGTCGGCTTCCCGGAGGAAGGTCTGCGCAGCTGCCCGGTCCTCTGCTCGTGCAGCCGCCATGGCGCCGGCGAGGAAGAGCGTGCCATAAACCGAAAGGTACTCGTCGTTCGCGGTGCCCAGGCCGGGCTGCATGACGGCCGCCGCATCGTTGACCAGCTGGATCGCTGCGGTGAAGCGGCCGGTGGCCATCAGGCAGTGCGTGACCGCACGGAAGAGCGAGCCCGTCACTGTGCTCTGGCCGCTCTGCTGCGCTGCCGCCAGGCCACGGTCAGCGGCGATCCATGCCAGTTCTGACTCACCGACCTTGCCCAGCACCATTGCCGCACCGTGGTAGGCCAGAGCGAGCTCGGCGTGGGCCTCCTCCCCTTCGCGCCCTGAGTACGCGCGGGAGGCGGCAAGGGCATCGGCCAGGACGAGGGGAAGCCGTCGGGTGGCGAAGCCGTACCGGGATACCTGGTACGCGTCGAAGACTTCCTTCACGTCGGCCCGCAGGTCCTCCAGGGCGGGTGGTTCGTCATCGGGAGGAGTTCCCAGCAGGGGCGTGAGCTGCTTGTAGTCCATGAGCGCTTCGCGCAACGCGGGGACTGTGCGGTGGCCGCTATCGCTCGACCACTCCAGGAGGGTCGGCTCGCCGAGCAGGTCTCCGAGGGAGACGTCAAGGGCGTCGGCGAGTGAGGTGATGACCGAGAGGCGGTCGAGCTCGATCCGGTTGTTCTCCGCTTTGCTCAGCCAGTCCGTGGTGCGTCCGACAAGGCCGGCCAGGACCTCTTGGGAGAGGCCACGTCGGCGGCGGTACCAGGCGACGCGCTCGCCGATGGTCAGGTTCTCTGTCATTCCTCGCATGTCCTGAGCATCACCTCGTGGCCGAAAGGGACCCCGGAAGGTTTTTCCGGGGTGCTGCCGGGCGCCTTGCCTACTGTCGCAGCAGACCGAGAAAGCCGCCGGGCAATGCGGTCAGCTACCTGCCGGACCGACTGACGCTCGTCCGTTCCACCCCTTCCTCAGGTACAGAGATCGGAGCTTGTCGTGCCCAAAACAGTTGTGACTGACGGAAGCCACCTGTCCATAGAGACCGGCGTCGCCGAGCCGGATGCGACGACGATCGTCGAGCGCAAGGGCCTCGGCCACCCGGATACGCTCGCTGACCACCTCGCCGAGCGACTGTCCCGTGCCTACAGCCGCTACACCGTGCAGCGCTTCGGCGCCGTGCTGCACCACAACTTCGACAAGCTCGCCCTGCTCGGAGGAGCCAGCGAAGTCCGTTACGGGGGCGGCGAGATGACGTCTCCGGTGCGGGTCCTGGTCAATGGCAGGGCGGCACCCATGTGTGGTGGTGAGCGCATCCCTGTTACCGAGATCGTGGAGGCCGAAGTCAGGGCGTTCTTCGCCGAGCGGCTCGCGGAGGTCTCGGAACACCTCGACATCACCTTCAACATCACGAGCAATTCGAGCCCGGGTGCCGTCCTTACCGGTGACGGCGTGCCTGATCGGACCCGCTGGTTCAACCCGCGTTCCGTCGACGACCTCCGCGAACGTCGGGTACGGCTCTCGAACGACACATCTCTGGGCACCGGTTGGGCGCCGGAGAACCCCTTCGAATCGTTCGTGCGGGAACTGGTTGATCACTTCTCCGGAGAGAGCGACTTCACGCGCGCCCACCCGTGGTGCGGCTCGGACGTCAAGCTCATGGGGTACTGGGACGGAGATCGGGCGGACGTCGTGCTGTGCGTCCCCCAGAAGTCGCGTCATGTCGGCAGTCGTGAGGCGTACGTCCGCAACACGGAGGCCGTCCTTGCCGAATGCCGTCGGCTCGCCGGCCTTCGGCTGCCCGGCGCGGCGGCCCGCTTCCGGTTGAACGCACGTGATGTCCCGGAGAAGGACGAGTTGTACCTGACGTACACCGGCAGCTCGATCGAGTCGGGTGACGAGGGCGTCGTGGGGCGGGGCAACCGCGTCAACGGGCTCATCACGCCGCTGCGGCCGATGAACCTGGAGGGCGCCAACGGCAAGAACCCCGTGTATCACGTCGGCAAGCTCTACAACATCGCCGCGCAGCGCCTCGCCGGCCGTCTTCACGAGATGACCGACGGACATGCAGAGGTTCACCTGGTGAGCACCACCGGGCAGCGACTCGATCAGCCCTGGCGCATCCTCGTCCGTCTCTCCTCGCCTGACGCCGAGCTCGACAAGGTGCAGGCGATGGTGACGGAGGCCCTCGGCGAGTTCCCCGCGCTGACGGACGAGCTCGTCTCCGACGGGATCGTGCTCAGCTGATGACGGAATGGATGCTCGGAGAGGTACCCGCAGGATGTCGGCAGCGGCTGGTCGCGCACTACGGACCGCAGGCCCAAGCGTGGCTCGACGACGTACCTGATCTGCTGGAACGGGCCGCGGAACGCTGGAAGCTCACCGTCGAGGACTACCACGATGCCGGACATGCCTCCGTCATCGCGACGGCGGTCACCTTCGACGGGCGTCCGCTGCTGCTCAAGGCATGGGCGGACCCTGCCCGCTACCGTCAAGAGGCCACCGCACTACAGCTGTGGTCCGGCGGGCCGGCGGCAGCCGTCGTCGAGGCTGCGGACGATCTGGCCGTGGCCGCGTTGGAACTGGTGGGAGGCCGCCCAGGTGGTGGCGAGCGGCCGCAGCGCGAGGTGCAGATGGTGGCTGCCGCTCTTCAAGGGCTGCACACCCTCGGGCGTCGCAGGGGCCGGCTGAATCGCTTCCCTCTCCTCGCCGACCACCTGCAACAGGAGGTACTACCGCGGATTCGGCGCCGGACGCGAGAGCTCGACCTTGGTTCATGGCGCCCCCTCGTCGATGTCCTGCTGCCGACTCTCGACGGCCTGCAGCAGGACACGGACCGGCTGACGGTTCTGCACGCCGACCTGTACCGGGAGAACGTCCCGTTCGACGGGCGTGGGCACCCGCGCCTGATTGATCCGCTCCCCATGCTGGGTGACGCGGCCTTCGACTGGGCTTTCTGGACCGTGTACTACGACCTCGGCAACGGGACCGATGGCAGGCTCTCCGCCGCCGCCCTTGTCTCCCGTATCCCCGTTCCGCTGCTTGGGCCGTGGTGTCGAGCGCTGGCGCTCGACGGCTTCCTCTTCTACCTGGAGACCGGCGACCCAAGGGCACCCCGGATGGCGGACGTGCTCTCCAGCCTGTCGCCGTCGGCTCCAAGGAGCGGATCATGACTACCTACCTCCTCCGCCACGGGCAGACGAACTACAGCAGGCGGTACCTCGTCAACGGCGATCCGTCCCAACCCATCCATCTGACAGAGGAAGGCCGGCGGTCACTCCGCAACGTCTGGTCAGAGGTCCCCCTCCGCTCCGTACGGACATGGCTGACCAGCGAATTCCCGCGCGCCCAGCAGACAGCCTCTCTGCTGATGGGCGTTCCGGCACCAGACCTGGTCATCGACACTCGGCTGAACGAACTCGACTACGGGGATTTCGAGGGCGGCCCATTCCTGGAATACGCGGCGTGGCTCGACGCCCACGGTCCGACCCAGGGTCCACCGGGTGGCACAGAATCCCAGCGGGACGGCATCCACAGGATGCTCATCGGCGTGCTCGCCGCGTTGGAACACCCTGGCCCCCGTGTCCTCGTAGGCCACGGCCTGCTGCTCTCCGTACTCCTCTGGTACCGGGACCGCGCCGAGGGCGAGGTGATGCCGCTCTTCTTCCCGGAGGCTCCCTATGTCGAGCCGATCGCGATACCCGACGACGAGCTGCCGAAGTGGGTCACAGCGCTGTTGAATCATCTTGAGACGGGCGTTCGCCGAGATCGCGCCTTCGACAGTGATGCGGGGAAATTCCGGATCGAGGGCGGCTCGGCGGTTGCTACCGTCGATTCCGTATCCCACTCGCCGGATCAGAAGGATTTCCCTCATGCATGATGCCCGCGCCCTGCTTGAAATGGGTGCCGAAGCGGTTCGTCGGCTCGCTCGTCGCGGTTACTCCCTGGACCTGTCCGTGCTGGAGGACCTCCAGTCTCGGCGCAACCAGAGCATCCGCTCGGCCGACGAGCTGCGGGCGGAGTCCAAGCGGGTGGCGAACGAGGTCCAGCAGACGGCCAAGCAGGGCGGCGACATCTCCAAACTGAAGGAGCGCGCCCGCGAGCTGAAGGACCAGATCCGGGGCATCGACACCGAGCAGGAGAAGGTCCAGGAGGAGCTCCGCGACCTGCTCCTGAGCATCCCGAACCTGCCGGACGACGCGGCCCCGGACGGTGACTCCGAGGAGTTCGCGGTCGAGGTCCGGCGCGTAGGCACTCCGCCCGCGTTCTCGTTCGAGCCGAAGGATCACGTCGACATCGGGGAGGCCACCGGCATCCTCGACTTCGCACGGGCGACGAAGCTGTCCGGCCCGCGCTTCGCGGTCTCCCGCGGCGCCGGCGCGGCCCTTGAGCGTGCCCTGGCCACGCTCTTCCTCGACATCCACACCCGTCGGCACGGGTACGTCGAGCACGCGGTCCCGTATCTGGTCACGCGTAAGACCATGACCGGTACCGGGCAGCTGCCGAAGTTCGAGGAGGACCTGTTCAAGACCGGCGTCGCCGACCGCGAGCTGTTCCTGATCCCGACGGCCGAGGTGCCGCTGACCAACCTCTACGCCGACGAGATCATCCCTGCGTCCGAGCTGCCGGTGGCCATGACGGCGCACACCCCCTGCTTCCGGTCCGAGGCAGGTTCGTACGGCCGCGACACCAGGGGCCTGATCCGCCAGCACCAGTTCGCCAAGGTGGAGATGGTCCGCATCGTCGACCCGGCGGACGCCGACGCCGAGCTGGAGAAGATGGTCGGCCACGCCGAGGCGTGCCTCAAGGAGCTGGGCCTCGCCTACCGGGTCGTCACCCTCGCTGCCGGCGACACGGGCTTCTCCGCCCAGCTCACGTACGACATCGAAGTCTGGATTCCGAGCCAGAACACGTACCGAGAGATCTCCTCGGTCTCCAACTTCGGCACCTTCCAGGCCCGCCGGGCGAACATCCGCACCCGCGGCGAGGACGGCAAGCCCAAGCTCGTGGCCACCCTCAACGGCTCCGGCCTCCCCGTCGGCCGCACCGTGGCCGCGCTGCTCGAACAGTGCCAGCAGCAGGACGGCTCCCTCGTCCTGCCCGAATCGCTCTTCCCATACCTTGGCTTCCGCCGTATTGCGGCGGACGGAACACCGGAGGCATAAGTGCTCGTCGGCGTCTGCGACTTCCCTGGCAGCTACGCCTTTCCACCCGCCGGATACGGCGGAATCGAACGCTGGCTGTGGGCGGTCGCCGTAGGCGCCCGAACCACAGGCGCCGACGTACACCTCCTTGGGCCGGGCTGGCTCACGGACCTGGAGAACGACTGGGTCCGCAAGCCAGCCCGCCTGGAGGACGTCACCTCCGGGTCGCTCGCCGAGCGCGAACTCCGCAGCACCGGATACGACCTCCTGGTGGTGGGGCACGAATACCCGTCGCTGCCCGCCTGGACGCGGACCCGGAATCAGCTGGACTGCGACGTCGCCACGTTCCAGCACTCGCCGGTCTTCCGGCACACCGAGGCGGCCTTCGACGGCAAGAAGTCACGGCTCTACTGCTACTCGCCTGAGATGATCGAGCGGTACGCGGACCACCAGCCGATCCCCGAACTCGCCGTTCACCTCGGTCTCGACGAGGAGGAGCCGCCGGCGGTCGATGGTAAGGACCTGGTGTGGCTCGGCCGAATAGACGAGGAGAAGGCGCCACACCTCGCCGTACGAGCGGCGCAGATACTCGGCCGCCGGATCCGCATCGTCGGCCCGGTCTTCGACGAGAGTTACGTGCGGCGCCACCACCGGCTCTTCAGCGCGGATCACGTCGAGTGGGTGGGCGAACTGGGCGGCCCCGCCAAGGCCGCCGCCATCCGGGACGCCTCCGTCTTCGTCTACACCTACGCCCGCACCTACGTGGAGGCCGGCGCTGCCGTATTCGGCGAGACCCTCCGAGCAGGAACGCCCATGGCCGCGCTCACTTGGCGCGAGGGCACCTGTGCCGAGGCTGCACTGTGCGACCAGACCGGTGTGATCGCCGTGGCTGACCCCGACGAGGATGACGAGGCAGCTGCCCGTCAGCTCGCCCGCGCGATCGAACAAGCTGAGGTTCTCAATTACGGGCAGGTCCAGGCGATCGGCATGGATCGATTCGATCCCGCCCGTCACTTCAAGGCGATGTCAGCCGGGCCGTGCTCGTGACCGGCCGTATAGGCCGTGTCACCAAGCCATCGATAGACAAGGAAACCCAGTTATCCACTGTTCTGCGCCAAGCTCTGGGGAACCATTGGGAGTTCGCCGTTGCTGATGGCCGAATCGACATTCAACATGCGCACCGCGGTTCTCCCTACCGGCCGCCACGTCGCCTGCCCACGTGGGCAGACCTGCTGGAAGGGTTGAAGGCGGGTTTCGCAGCGCAGGGCGTCCCACAAGCCGCCTGCTTGCCGCTTCGATGGGGCCGTGAAACCGAGCTGACCATCTCGGCAGTCCAGGCCCTCGATCCACTCCTCAAAGACGGGCGTCCGCAGACCTACCGAAGCGGTTTCCTGCCCCAGCCCGTCGTCCGCTTCACCGGACAGCGCGACGCTGCGGGAGACCTCGCGAAAGGCTTCCTGACCTCCTTCGTCAACGTCTCCCGGGTCCACCCCATACAGCGCATCGACGAGTACGGGGTGATCCTGGATGGCTGGCTCACGGTGCTGTCCCGACTCGGTTTCCATGCCCGGCACCTCAGTGCCCACGGCAAGCTCACGACGTGGAGCCGACGCCAAGTCGAAGGCGTAACCATCCACTTCAGCCACTTGGACCTCCCCCTTGGTGACCTCGTCCTTCTCTGGAACGTCGAGAACCCGGGACGCATGGCCGTAGACCTGGGCACGGGGCTGGAACGCCTGGCGTGGGCCCGCACTCGCATGAACTGGCACCGACTCGTCTACGGCAGATTCGCCCAGGCGGCACCGACGGGAACCTTGGACGCCATCCGCACAGCCACGCTCCTCGTAGGGCACGGGATTACTCCCGCGGCCAGAGGGCCTGGTGGAATCACCCGGCGGGTGGTTGGCGCGATCTCGCCCGACTCCGCGCACCTCGGCGTCAGCGCCTTCGTCCGCGCCTCGTACGACTACTGGTCGCTCTTTGGCCCTCTCTCCGTTTCGTGGCCAGCGGTTGCGGCCACTATCGAGAAGGAGCTGCGGCTGTGAGTGCACGTTCCGGACGCCATATCCGCCATGTGGGGATACCAGCAAGGCCGGAAGGCCAAACAAGAGGATCACGTGTCACAACTCCGCGTGCCCCAAAGCGCGAAGGCGCTGATTCTCCTTCTCCAAGGCGGCCACGCGGCGCTCAAGCTGAGCACGGGTGGGTTTCTTTGGGGGCGGCACCGGCGCTGCCACTGGCTCCGGCGGAGGGGGAGGTTCGCCGGCCAGCCCGATTGGTTCGAAGGCCACGATTTTCGACGGGTCCTTCCCGCACTCCGGGCACGTCATCGACGTTGGGCTGTGCCCGGTGAGAGTGGTGACCTCGCGATGCCGACGGGTCTCGGCAATGTGGCCGCAGTAGAGCCGTACGCGCCAGCGCATGATCTCGTGGTCAGGCTTCTTGAAGGACTGCATTAGTTTCCAGGCGTTCTCGAAGCACACACGGCGGCGCTCCGCCCGCTCCGGATCTGCCCGGCACTTGGCAAGGTCCTCTTCGACCTGCCGCGCAATCGACTGGCTACTCACCTCATGCTGCTTCTGTCGACGGTGGTCACTGTGTGTGAGCTGATAGTCCTCAAGTGGAACACCGTGGTTCTCGTACTCGACTTTACGCATGGTCGGCACCGTAGCTTCGGGCTAGCAGGTGGCCGAGGTAACGATCGATCCTGACCGACCGTGATGCCGACCTGAGCGGGGGTGACGGCCGACTAGAGCAGGCCCGTTCGAACCTGACCGGCTGTGGGGCCCTGCGCCCAGCGCAGGACCTCACAGGACTCCCAGTCGAACTGCTCTACCGTCGGGGGCGGTTGCTCCGTCCTGGGGTCGTGGACAGGATGGCCGGCTGTGGTGCTGGCATCGTGCCACTGGCAGGCCCTGCCCCTGTAGTCGTGCGCTGTCGGGCGGCTGCGGCGAGACGGTTGCGTACCGGGTTGCGGCTGGTGTGCTGGATGCGGGTGATCAGGACGCGGGCGGGCTGGCGGGCGGTGTCCAGTTCGCGCTGGACAGCGGCCTCCTTGAGCAGTTGGTGGGGTTGGTGGCCGCGTGCTTCGGCGTCAGCGAGGACCGTGGCGAGTGCGGGCCAGCTGGTGTCGGTGAGGATCCGCTCGGCGTGGTCGGGCACGGCGGCGCGGACGTCGCTGGCCAGGGTGCGGCGGGCCTGTTCCTTCGGTTGGCGGTTGTCGAGCTCCGCGAGTGTGGGGGCCAGGGCTTGGTTGGCTGCGGCCTGGAGGTGGTGGAGGGCTTGTCGGGCCGCGTCGGCCTGGTGGGCGTGGTTCTTCGCCTCGTGCCAGCGCCCGGCCAGGATGGCCGCCCAGACCATGGCTGCGACGAGGGCGGCCAGCGCGCTGCCGTCCGGGCCGGTGGCGGTGTTGACGATGTCGCGGGCGGCGATACGTACGGAGTCGGCGGCGCGGTCTTCTGTTCGGATCTGGGAGCGCTGGGCGCGGACGAACGCCTTGGATGCTGCTTGGAGTTCAGCGTGCAAGTCCGCGGGGGCCTTCTGCGCGGTCGCTTCCATCAGTTCGCCGAGGGCGGCGATGTGCCCCTGTGCTCGCGCGTCTGCACCTTCGTCACCCGTGCCGGTGTCGGTGCCGGTGAGCTGGCTGTGGAGGGTGTCGAGGGCCTCGGTGGCCTGGTGCCAGGGGGTGGTGGGCCGGTTGCGGCGGGCGGTGGGGTGCTCCACCGGCGTGCTGGTCTCCAGGCGGGCCTTGAGTTTAGGCAAGGAGAGGTCAGGGGCGATCCTGCCGCCGGGGTGGAAGATCTGTTCGTGTTTGCCGTTGAGGTCGCCGGGGCGGCCAGCGGCGTAACCGAGGGGATCCCCGGACGGGCCGCGCTTGACCTTGAGCAGGACACCATCGGCTTCGAGGTAGGCCAGGAGTTCCTCGGCATCGGTGACGTGCGGGATGGCGGCGCGGATGCGGTCTTCGAGCCACTGTTGGGCGGGCTGCTCCCAGCCGAGGCGTTCGGCCTTGTGCATCTCGGCCTGGGTGGGGCGGCGCGTGCCGGTGCCATCGCCCTTCTTCAGCCGACGCAGCCCGTAGTCCTTCTCGATCTCGCGGCACTCGTCGCCGACGCGTATGCCGCTGTCGTGGAGTTTGGGGCGGCGGCCGTCTTCTCGGACGGTGGTGGCGAGGATGTGGATGTGGTCATCCGCGTGGCGTACCGCGATCCAGCGGCAGGCCAGGTCATCACCTTCAGGCGCGATGCTGGCGGCGGCCACGATGCGCTGGGCGATCTCGCCCCACTCGGCGTCGGAGAGGTAGCGGTCCTCGGGGGCGGCGCGCACGGGGCAGTGCCAGACATGGTCAGTGACCGGCTTGCCGAACTCACTGTTGCGCAGCCGCACCGGCTCATCCAGGTAGTGGCCGAGCTCGGTCAACGTCGCGTTCTCGTCGCGGCCGGGGTCGGGCATGGCGAGCATCGCGAAGGCAGCGACGATGTGCGGATCGAAGTGCTCGTCGTGGGTACCGCGGCCGTAGAGGTAAGCGAGCAGCCCACGGGTCTTGGTCCCGGCGGGTTTGATGGCGGCGATCATTCCGGTCAGACCTCCGTCGGGTCGTCGGCGGGCTCGCGCAGGGCCTCGGCGATCAGGGCTAGCAGGTGGTCCAGCTCGTCGAGACGCTCGCGTATATCAGGTGGGGTGAGGTCGCTATTGAGCGCGCGGGCGATCTGGTTGACGTTGACGCCGATGCGGTTGAGCTGGCGCAGAACCTGGGCGCGGAAGTGGTGGGTGCGGCGGCGGTCCTCAGACAGAGGCAGGTTCGCGGTGAACCGGTTGGTGACGAACGCGAGTACGACGTCGGCGGCGAAGCCGGACTTGCCCTTGTAGCCGTGCTCGGCGGTGGCCTCCTGGAGGCGGGCGTCCTCGGCCTCGGTGAAGAGCATGGGACCGACGCGGACGGTGCGCTTGGTGCCGGTGAAGCGGCGGATCGTGGGCTGCACGCTCTTGACGGCGGGCTCGCCGGCGGTGGGAACAGCTTCGGGTACGGGGCAGAGAACGGCTTGCTGGACGGCGTGAAGCTCGTCCGGGTCGGGGCCGCCCTCGACCCCGGCCTCCTGGTCCAGCGCCCCCTGGTGCTGGGCCTCCTCCGCCACCCCCGGGGCGGAGATCCCCGAAGTCCGGCCTTGAGTCGGACTCGGGGTACTACTGGCTCCGCCAGGGGCAGCCCGTCCGAACGCCCGCCGCAGACGGCTCATCAGCGTAGGCGACTTCGTCAGCGGCACCGGCTTGTCGAGAGCGTCCTTGGGATGGTGCGGGTCGTGCGTCACAGGCGGTTCTCCATAAAGGGCTGGGGAGGCAGGCAGGTCGTCGGCGCAGGATTGACGGAGTGCTGGGTCACCACCCCCGTCCACAGGTGTGGATAAGCGGGGCGACGAGTGGGGCGGTGACCGGCTCGCCGGGTGACCGGAAAGGGTTCCGATCACCCGGCAGGGGTTCCGGTCAGTCGTCGTTCGGGCCAGTCACGGCGACGGCTTCGATTTCGGGCCGGAGGATCACCATCACCTCGGTCTGCCGCTTGCTGCCGATCGTCAGGTCCCTCGTCTTGACGGCCTTTCGGAGAAGGGACCGGGTGAGCGTGCCGTGCTCAGCGAGGGCGGTCCGGCCGATCTCCACGAGTTTCTCGATCGGAGCGCCGGGCGGACGACCACCGCGCGGCTTGCTCTCCGAAACCTCGGAAGGTGGTTCCGGCGACTGGACGGACATGGCGGCCGATGACTCAGCGGGCTGGGCAGGCCCGACTGGTGGCTCGATGGGCTGGACGGATGCGGTGACCAGCGCTTCCGGCACCTCGACAGGTGCGGGGTGCGGGTGTGCGGCAGGCCGGTCGACGAGTTGGTGGATCTGCCGCATCAGGACACCGAAGGCCAGCAGCGCGGCGGTCGGGGGAACCGCGGCGACCACGTAGTCGAGCAGCGGCACGGTGCTGGCGTTCCCCGTGCCGCTGACGCCGGCGACGTTCAGCGCGATGGAGCCGACCGCCCCGGTGGTGGTCAGCGCGATCGCCCACCCGTCGGTGACCCGGCGCAGGCCCGCGCGAAGCATGAGCAGTTCGCCCGCGACGATGAACGCGTCCAGGGTCGCAGGCCACGCCCAGCGGCGAACCGGTGAACTTCCCAGCCCGTGCTGGCCAGCGACATCAGCCAAGTGCGCGTACGAGAGCCAGAACGCTCCGGCGGTGAGGGCGACGATGACGGCTCCCGCCGCGAGGAGCGCGTAGCGCTCGGCAGCGCGCTTGGCGATCGCTGGCTGCCCTTCGCCGGGCCGGTCACTCGGCGGCTGATGGTGCGGTGGATGCGGGATGGCTTGGGTGGTCAAGCGGGGTACTCCTGCGGTAGCGGTGTGGTGCGTCTTTGCCGTCTTGGGCGTTGCAAGCGCAGGTCAGGGCGAGTACGGGAACAGTCCCGGCCTTCCGTCCTGGCGGGTGCTGCTGGCGTCTCGGGCCTGCCGCGAGCGGGCTCAGGCCAGTCATCGCACCTGAGCCCGGCTTCGGGGGTCTTGTCCGGCCAGGACGGTGGCGTTGCGCCTTCCGTCCCGGCAGGCAGGGCTTTGACCTGCGGTGATACGGCAAGGACGCTGAGGACGGCACAAGACGGATGTGGGCGGTATCTGGGCGGGCGGCACGCGATTCGTGATCGCGTTGCCGTCTTGACTCCGGCTGCCGTCTTGGCCGTATGCCGTATGACCTGCGAGATCACGGCAGGGACGGCAAGGACGGCAACCAGGGTCGGGGGCTCAGCCCTCGCTCGGGCCAGCAGGTTGGGCGTTCCCTGAGGGAACAGGTTGGGTGTCTACCGGGTGAACGGTGGGGCAGTAACGCCGCCAGGCGTCGAGGAACTTGTTGCGCATATACCCCTTGCGCTGGGTTCCGTCGGCCATGCGGACGTTGCCTGACTTGATCCCGTACTCGCGTAGCATCGCGCCCAGGTCGCGGGCGGTCAGCCCACTGCGCCCCCACTCCACCCACGGGCTTTCTACGTCTTGACGCAGGTGGTGGAGGAGTTCCTCGGTGCTAAGGCTGTCGACCTCACGCTGGGCGACGAAGACCCGGCGGATGTCGGCGAGGATGCGCGCCCCGCTGGGATGGTCCTCCTCGGCTGCCACTTCGGCGGCGACCATCTGCGCGCACGCGCTCCGAGCCAGACGGGGCCAGGCCCCACCAGCCAGGTCGGCGACGATCACCAGGGGCTCCCAGGTGTCGGCAGCCCGGTCCTCAACCGGCATCTCCGGCTCCAGGTTCGCGGCCTCGTCAAGGAGCGGCCGTGTCCAGGCGGCGATACGGTCGCGCAGCTCGTGCAGGGCGGGCGTATCTCGGCGGGACCGGAACGGCTTGACGCTCTCGCCCTCGGCCCGGCGGCGCATACGGATCACCACCGACCGGTCCATGACCGTGTCGGGCAGATCCCCGATTCCGGCCAGGGCAGCCATGGCGAAGGTGGCGAACTGGTGGGGCGTATGGTCGTTGCCGACGACCCGGGTGACATAACGGCCCCGCTGATGACCGGCGTTGAGCAGGCCGCGCATCTCCTCATTCTTCTCCGCCTGCTTCGGCGTACCGAAGATCGTGTCCGCCTCGTCGACGAGCAGAGTCGGCGGATTCTCCTCGGTGATGGAACGGAAGATCGCCGCAGGCGTGGTGTTGATCGTCAGCATCGGCGCGTGGACCGTCTCGGTCAGCACGTCCAGGAGCCGCGACTTGCCGCACCGTTTCGCTGGTCCCACCACGGCCAGGCGCGGGGCGTGCTGCCACGCGGGCTGCAGGTGCGTCGCCGCTACCCAGAGGGTGACCGCGTCCAGCGCCTGCTCGGACGGGAAGATCACGAACCGGGCGAGCAGCGCACGCAGTTCGTCCAGCAACCCCGCGCCCTCGGTCGGCTCGGTGTCGGGTATCGACTCCGGACCGCTCGGCGGGGCCTCGTCCTCGACGCCGTGGGAGCGCTCGGCATGGTCGGCGTTCGCGTCCTCGGTCTCGTCGCCGCGCAGGTGCGCGCCGGGTCGGCCGGGGATAGCCGACGTGGGCCAGACCGCCTTGGCGGATGCGGAATAGGGCTCAGGGGCGGCAGGTTGCATAGAGCAGCTCCTCGTCTGGCGGTAGCGGGCTGGCACGCCCTCACTGCCGGGTTTGGTCACTTCAAGCCGTGCAGGGGAGTTGTGAGGGCCTCCGGCGTGGCACCGCCGGAGGCTCACTTTGTCCCGAGTCGGGACGCACGCCCTGTTTCCTGAGGAAACACTCGCTTCGTCTCCTGAGGAGACACTCACTTCGTTTCCTGAGGAAACGCTGGCTTCGTTCCGTGGCGGAACACTCGCCTTGTTCCGTGACGGAACGCTCGCTCTGTCCCGTGACGGAACACGGACAGTACGTCCACGTCCGGCCACAGTCCAGCGTTTCTGTGTCAGCTCAGCGCAGAACGGTTTGCGACGTACGCGCACCCTCATGCAGCCAGGCCCAGCAGCGCCTGCAGCTCGGCTGTCACCACGCGGTAAGCGTTGCCGAGCCGCAGCAGCCGGCACGGGTACTGACCACGCTTGGCCAGCTCGTACCCCTTGCTCCGCCCCAGCCCCAGCGCCCGGTTAGCGGTCTCCAGGTCAACGGCTGCAGGCAGGGCCAGGATCTCCTCCCGGCCCATCCCCCGCCCCCGGCTCCCCTCACAACTGCCGGCCTGACTGGTCTCGCTCTCGCGCATCAGCGCCCCTCCATATCCAACGCCCTCGGCGAACGCGGCAGGTCGCGCCCGGCTCCAGGCATGTAATCCACGTTAGGCGAGCTAACGTGTCTCCATGACACAACGCGATTTGGATGCTGGATACGACGACGAGGACGACGCCCCGGAGTGGGCGGACCAGGTCATGGCCACCGTGGCCGCCGAGGTTCGACGTAGGAGGAAGGAATTGCGGATGAGCGCCCAGGACCTCGCGGATGCGTGCGCGGAGCTCGGCCACCCGATCCCGCGCAACGTGATCGCCAACATGGAATCCGGCCGCCGCGCCAACCTGCCCCTGGTCGACGTCATGGTCTTGGCCCAGGCGCTCAACACCGCCCCGATCTGCCTCATCTACCCCGTCGGATACGTCGAGGAGGTGCAGAGACTCCCGTTCCAGCACCCCACCTCAACCTGGGGCGCCCTGAGCTGGTTCACCGGCGAGGACCTCGAACTCGGCGCCGACGACGACATGCTGCGTTACTTCCGCGCCCACCACGCCGCCGAGGAAGAGGTCACGGAAGCTCGGAAGGGCGAAATGCTCGCCCGGCTCGAAGTGGACCACCCTTCCGGCACCGTCTCGAAGGCCGAGGCCCTTCGCACCCAGGCCCATCACACCCAAGAGGCTGAGGAAGCCAAGGCCCGGCTGCGCACCATCCGCGCATTCATCCGCGAGGACGGCGGAACAACGCCCTTCCTCTGGCCAGACCTTGCCGCCGAAGTCGACCTACCCACCAACACCCAGCAGGAGAGCGACACGTGATCACCAACACACGCTTACGCCATCAGCACCCACCCTCACCCACAGCCGACGCCCGAATTCCTTGAGGAGATACACACTTGAAGGGCTCCACCTACCGCCGCTGTTCCTGCCGCGACCCGAAGACCGGTAAGGAACTCGGCACCGCCTGCCCCAAGCGCAACAGCAGGAACCACTGCACCTACTCCATACGGCAGGAACTGCCGCCCCGTGAGGACGGCAGCCGCAGGTCCTTCGCCCGTGGCGGCTACGACAGTCGCAAGGCCGCCCAGGCCGACCTCGACCACGTCCGCGCCCTCCTGGCCCTTGCCGAGTCAGACGACCCCGAGGGCACGGAGCTGATCGCCGCCATGCTGTCGGAAGTCAGCAGGGAGAAGGCTCCGCTGCCGGATGTCGAGGAGACGAGGCGGCGCCTCAACGCCGGCCAGGACCTCATCGGCAGCCTGACGATGAGCGAATGGCTCGACCGGTGGTTGGAGGGCAAGCGAATACGGAAGTCCGGCCTGAACCGCTACGAGACCGACATCCGCGTCCACCTCAAGCCCCACATCGGGCACCGCCGCCTCGACCGGCTGCGCGTGACCCACCTCAGCGACATGTTCGCAGCCATCGCCGATGCCAACGCCGAGATCCTGGAGCAGAACGCCCAACGGCGTGCGGCGAACGAGGAATTGGCGACCGTCCCGTGGAAGGGCGCGGAGAACCGCGCCCGCCGCAAGGCGTTGAAGGCCGCGATTGACGCGATGCCGCCCTTCCGCCGCGTCACCGGGCCCGCCACGCGTCAGCGCGTCAAGGCCACACTGCGGGCCTCGCTGAACGACGCGATCAGCCAGCAGATCCTCACCTTCAACCCGGCCGCCCACGTCGAACTCGACCCCGTACGCAAGCCGAAGGCGCTCGTGTGGACGGACGAGCGGGTCGCCAAGTGGGAGCAGACGGGCGAGAAGCCGTCGCCCGTGATGGTCTGGACGCCCAAGCAGACCGGCGCGTTCCTCGACTTCGTCGCCGAGGACCGGCTGTACGCGATGTGGCACCTGATCGCCTTCCGCGGCCTGCGACGGGGCGAGGCGTGCGGGCAGCCGTGGTCGGAGACCAATCTCGACACCCACTCCCTCACGGTCTCCTCCCAACTCGTGCAGGATGGCTGGGATGTGGAGACCTCCGACCCCAAGACCGACAGCGGCTTTCGCGTGGTCGCGCTCGACGACGACACCGTCAACGTCCTCAAGCAGCACCGCGAACGGCAGGACGCGGACCGCGAAGAGTGGGGCTCGGCCTGGATGGAGACCGGTCATGTCTTCACCCAGGAGGACGGCTCCTGGCTCCACCCCGGCAAGGTGACCGACCTCTTCGAGCGTCTCGTCGCCGCCTCCGGCCTCCCTCCAATCCGGCTGCACGACCTGCGCCACGGCGCGGCCACCCTCATGCTGGCTGCCGATATCGACATCAAGATCGTGTCGGACACCCTCGGGCACAGCGACACCCGCATCACGCGGGACATTTACCAGAGCGTCCTGCCCCAGGTCGGCAAGAACGCCGCCGAGGCGACCGCGAAGCTGGTCCCGCTCCAGCGGAAGGCCGAGGAAGAGAAGGCGGCCCGCAAGGCCGCGAAGGCTGCCAAGAAGGCGAAGCGGGCGAAGAAGCCGCAGGCGGCAGCCAAGAAGAAGAGCGGCGAGAAGGCCAAGCGCAAGAAGCCCAAGAAGTAGGTCACCAGACCACTCCGCTCACGCATCGCTCACGCAAGCCCTCCCACGGCACCCCAGCCGTGTGACGCGCCATGCCCCGAAAAAAAGCAAAAGCCCCAGGTCACGGCGAGTGAGTCCTAGGGCTTCTACAGAGCCGCCTTCGGGATTCGAACCCGAGACCTACGCATTACGAGTGCGTTGCTCTGGCCAACTGAGCTAAGGCGGCGTGGTGCGCGGCCCAGTCTACACAGTGCCAGGGGGTGCTTCGTCACCGGTTTAGCGGCTGGTCAGGGGGTGGGGTCAGGTGCAGCGCTTGCTTTTGGGTGGGGCGGTGCCTTCGAGGAGATAGGTGTTGATGGCGGTGTCGATGCAGTCGCTGCCGCGGCCGTAGGCGGTGTGCCCGTCGCCCTCGTAGGTGAGGAGGGTGGCGCTGGAGAGCTGGCGGGCGAGGGACTGGGCCCAGGTGTACGGGGTGGCGGGGTCGCGGGTGGTGCCCACGACGACGATGGGGGCGGCGCCCTTGGCCTCGATGCGGTGGGTGTTACCGGAGGGCTTGACGGGCCAGTAGGCGCAGTTCAGGGCGGCCCAGGCGAAGGAGTCGCCGAAGACCGGGGAGGCCTTGCGGAAGGCCGGGAGGTCGGCGCGGACCTGGTCGGGGGAGGTGAAGGCGGGCGGGAGGTCGAGGCAGTTGACGGCCGGGTTGGCGTACATCTGGTTGGCGTAGCGGCCGCTGGGGTCACGCTCGTAGTAGCTGTCGGAGAGGGTGAGCAGGCCGCGGCCGTCGCCGTTCTTGGCCTGGGAGAGGTATCCGCGCAGGAGGGGCCAGGACTGTTCGTCGTACATGGCGGCGACCACGCCCGTGGTGGCCAGGGACTCGGTGAGCTTGCGGTTCTCGCCGGTCTGGGCCGGGTGCGCGTCGAGCTTCTTGAAGAGCGCGGAGAGCTGACGGCCGGCGTCCGCTGTGTCCTTGTTGCCGAGGGGGCAGCCCTTGCGTTTGATGCAGTCCGCAGCGAAGGCGGTGAAGGCGGTGTTGAAGCCGGCGGTCTGGTTGATGTTGATGGTGCGGGAGTCGAGCGCCGGGTCCATGGCGCCGTCGAGGACCAGGCGGCCGGCGCGGGTGGGGTAGAGACCGGCGTACGTGGCCCCGAGGAAGGTGCCGTAGGAGGCGCCCACATAGGTCAGCTTCTTGTCACCCAGGACAGCGCGCAGGACGTCCATGTCGCGGGCCGCCTCGATGGTGGAGACGTGCGGCAGCAGCTTGCCGGAGCGGGACGCGCAGCCCTTGGCGAAGGCACGGTAGGCGGTGGTGAGCTTGTCGAACTCGGCGGATGAGTCCGGGGTCTGGTCGGTCTGGGTGTAGCGGTCCATCTCCTTGTTGGAGAGGCATTCGACCGGCTCGCTGCGGGCCACGCCGCGGGGGTCCATGGCCACCATGTCGTAGCGCGCGCGGACGGCCGCGGGCTGGGGCGCGTACTTCTGGAGATAGTCGATCGCCGAACCGCCGGGGCCGCCCGGATTGACCATGAGGGAGCCGAGGCGGCTGCCGGGGCCGGTGGCCTTCTTGCGGGCCACGGCAAGCTTGATGTCGGTGGCTTCGCTGGGGCTGTCGTAGGCGAGGGGCGCCTTCATCGTGGCGCACTCGAAGCCGGAGACGCTGCATGCGTGCCAGCTGAGCTTCTGGTCGTAGTACGGGCGGAGGTCGGCCGGGATGCCGGCCGGGAGGGGCGCGAGGACGGATGTCCCGTCGTCGGGAGTGGTGCGCTCGGCGCCGGCGCCGTTCGCGCGGCCAGGGGACGCCGCCGAATCGGGGGCGGCCGGGCCTCCCGGCGAGCAGCCGGAGATCAGCAGGGCGGTTGCCGCGCAGACGGCAGCGGCAGTCGTACGGAGCAGGCGGCGGCTGGTGGGCATGGGCATCGATCCCTCGGTCTCGGTCCCTGATGCGGCGAGGCGACGTCGGCGGTTGGGCGGGATGGGCGGCTGAGCACGGCGGACGGCTGAGCGGGGGTAGCGGCTGAGCGGGTACGCACCGGTGGCGGCGGTGGCGGTAACGGTGACTGTGGCGGCGGGGCGGAGATGGCGGTGATGTGGGTTCCGGCCTTGGTCGGAGCGTAGCCGGGGTGGGACGGTGTGTGCGCCTTGGCCAGGGCTGTTCCGGGCTGTTTCGGGCCGTTTCAGGCCGCTCCGGCCCGTACTGGTGCGTTCCGGTTGATCTGGTGGTTCCAGCCGATCCGGCGGTTCCCGGTGGGAAAACTCAGGGGTGAGTGGTGTGGGGGGCCGTGGCCCGGGGCCCGGCCCGCACGGCCCGAGCGCCGCGGCCGCCCCGCCCCGTCAACCAGCCCGCAAGGCCACCGTCATCGCCTCCACGGCCAGCAGCGGCGCCACATTGCGGTCCAGGGCGTCGCGGCAGGCGATGACCGCTTCTATGCGGCGGAGGGTGCGCTCGGCGGTTGAGGTGGTGGCGATGCGCTGGAGGCTGTCGCGGGCCTCGTCGTTGGCCAGGGGGACGGAGGCGCCCATCTGGAGGGCGAGGACGTCACGGTAGAAGCCGGTGAGGTCGACCAGGGCGAGGTCGAGGCTGTCGCGCTGGGTGCGGGTGGACCGGCGCTTTTGTTTGTCCTGGAGTTCCTTCATGGCGCCGGCCGTACCGCGGGGCAGCCGGCCGCCGGTGCCGGCGGCGGCGCCGAGGGCGGCGCGCAGTTCCTCGGTCTCCTTGGCGTCGACCTCTTCGGCGACCTGCTTGGCGTCCTCGCCCGCGGCGTCGATCAGCTCCTGGGCGGCCTTGAGACAGCCGCCGATGTCTTCGACGCGCAGGGGAAGCTTGAGGACGGCCGCACGGCGGGCGCGGGTGCGCTCGTCGGTGGCGAGGCGGCGGGCGCGGCCGATGTGCCCCTGGGTGGCGCGGGCGACGCGGACGGCGGTCTCCGGCTCGATGCCGTCGCGGCGGACCAGGACGTCCGCCACGGCGTCGACCGGCGGCGTCGTTAGGGTGAGGTGGCGGCAGCGCGAGCGGATGGTGGGCAGGACGTCCTCGATGGAGGGCGCGCACAGCAGCCAGACCGTACGGGGGGCGGGTTCCTCGACGGCCTTGAGGAGGACGTTGCCGGCGCCTTCGGTGAGGCGGTCGGCGTCCTCCAGGACGATCACCTGCCAGCGGCCGCCGGCGGGCGAAAGGGAGGCGCGGCGGACCAGGTCGCGGGTCTCCTTGACGCCGATGGAGAGCAGATCCGTACGGACGATCTCGACGTCGGCGTGCGTGCCCACCAAGGTGGTGTGGCAGCCGTCGCAGAAGCCGCAGCCGGGCGCGCCGCCGAGCGCGCGGTCCGGGCTGACGCACTGCAGCGCGGCGGCGAACGCGCGGGCGGCGGTGGCACGGCCGGACCCGGGCGGGCCCGTGAACAGCCAGGCGTGGGTCATCTGGGAGGCGCCGCTCCGGCCGGCGGGCGCCGGTTCGGCGAGCGGGGCCGCGGCGGCCGCGCCCGCCGCGTTGTCGGCGGTCACGATGGCATCCGCGTCGCGCGCGGCGGCAGCGAGCTGCTCGGTCACCCGGTCCTGGCCGACCACGTCGTCCCATACCGCCATCGCGCTGCCTGCCATTCCTGTCCGTGCTGCCTGAAGTGCCCGTACCGCCCGTGGTGCCGTACTGCCTCGACCCATTGTGGTGCAACCCACTGACACGTGGAGGCGAGAGCCGGTCCGGGCGCCCCCGCCGGTACGGAAAACGCCCCCGTCCCGGAAACCGGCCGTGGCCGCAGCATGTCCGCTGCGGCCACGGCCGGTTCGTACCAGGTGACGGCTCAGCCGCGCCGCCGGCGCGGCCCGTGACGGCCGTCGTCGCCCCCCGTCTCCTCGTCCGCGTGCGAGCCGAGGAGCTCGTCGGCCAGCGTCGGCAGATCGTCCAGCGGGGTCTCCTCCGCCCAGTCCGGGCGCGGGCGGTTGCGCGGCGCCTCCACGGGGTGGCCGGTGGACGGGTCGATCTGCGGGAGTTCGCGGGTGCGCTCGGCGCCCTGTTCGGCGGGGCCGGACTGCTGCCGCGCCGCGCCGTTCGGGTCGTCCTGGCGGAACGCCCACGGCGGCACCCGGTCGGCGGGGTCGCCCCCGTCCCGTACGGGCGGCAGCACGCTGGTCTCCTGGGCATCCGGCCCGGCGCCGTACTGCGGCAGCACCGCCGTCTCGTCCGCCGCGCCCTGCGGCGCCTCGGGCCGCGGCAGCGACTCCGTAGGCTCGACGTCGGCATCGCGGCGCGAGGTTTCACGTGAAACAGCGGAGGAGTCCTCCGGGGAACCGGAAGCCGCGGAGGGGCCCGTACCGGCATCCTCCACGTACCGCTTCCGCAGATCCGCCACCGGCGTCTCCTTGGTCGGCGCATCCGCCGCCTCGGCAGCCTCCGCCGCCGCCTTGGCCTCCGCCGCGGCAGCCGCCTCGGCCGCCGCCACCCGGGCCTGTTCGGCGCGGAGCAGGGCCTCCTCGGCCTTGCGCTGCTTCTCCAGGCGGCGCTCATCGGCCTCCCGGCGCAGCTTCGCCTCCTCCTCGGCGCGCAGGCGCAGCCGCTCCTGCTCGGCGTGGCGGGCCTGCTCCTCGGCCTCGCGGCGCTGACGCTCCGACTCCGCCGCCTGCCGGGCCTCCTCGGCGCGCCGCCGCGCCTCCTCCGCCTGGCGGGCGGCCTCGCGGGCCCTGGCGGCCTCCGCCTCCTGGCGCTTGCGCTCCTCTTCCTCGGCGCGCAGCTTGGCAAGCTGCTCCTGGCGCTCACGCTCGAGCCGCGCCTCCTCCGCCTTGCGCGCGGCCTCCTCCTCGGCCCTGCGGCGGGCCTCTTCCTCGGCGGCCTTACGGGCCTCGGCCTGGGCCTTGGCCTCGAACTCGGACAGCGGGAGCACCTGGTCGAGGCGGTGCCGTACGACGGTGGTGACGGCCTCCGGCTCCTGTCCGGCGTCGACGACGAGGTAGCGGGCCGGGTCGGCGGCGGCCAGGGTGAGGAATCCGGCCCGCACCCGCTCATGGAACTCGGCGGGCTCGGACTCCATCCGGTCGGGCGCCTCGGTGAAGCGCTCGCGGGCGGTCTCCGGGGAGACGTCCAGGAGGACGGTCAGATGCGGGACCAGGCCGTCCGTCGCCCAGCGGGAGATACGGGCGATCTCGGTGGGGGCGAGATTGCGGCCGGCGCCCTGGTAGGCGACGGAGGAGTCGATGTAGCGGTCGGTGATGACGATGGCGCCACGCGCCAGGGCGGGCCGGATCACGCTGTCGACGTGCTCGGCGCGGTCCGCGGCGAACATCAGCGCCTCCGCCCGGTCCGAGAAGCCGGACGAGGAGACGTCCAGGATGATCGAGCGCAGCCGCTTGCCGATGGCGGTGGCGCCCGGCTCGCGGGTCACCACGACCTCGTGGCCCTTGGCGCGGATCCATTCGGCCAGCGCCTCGACCTGGGTGGACTTCCCGGCGCCGTCGCCGCCCTCCAGGGCGATGAAGAAGCCTGTGGCGGCGGGCGTCTGGTCCGGGTCGCCACCGCGCAGCGCCTCGCGCAGATCGCGCCGCAGCGGTACGCCGTGCCGGTCGTCGAGCTTGCTCAGCACCCAGGCGGCCACCGGCAGCAGCAGCGCGCCGGCCAGCATCAGGGTGAAGGCGGCGCCGCCGTGCGCGAACTCGAAGGTGCCGTTGTCGAAGCGGTGCGGGCCGATGACCGCGGCGAGCCCCGGCGCGACGATGGCGGCCAGCGCGACCGCGAGGCGGACGACGGCGTGCAGATGCTCGGTCGTACGCGCCGTACGGGACTCCTCGACCTCCTGCTCCAGCAGCACATGCCCGGTGTTGGCCGCGACACCCGCGCCGACTCCGGCGAGCAGGCCCAGCAGCAGCACCGTCGTCGGGTCCGGGACGAGCCCCATGGCCAGCAGCGCGAGGCCGGTGACGGCCACCGCCAGGGCGAGCAGCCGGCGCCGGGAGAGGCCGGGCAGCACCTTGTGGGCACCGCGGATCCCGGCGACCGTACCGCCGGTCAGCGCGAGCACCAGGAGCGCGAAGGCGGCCGGTCCGCCGCTCAGGTCGAAGGCGTGCAGAACGGCCGACGCGACGGCCGCGGCGATCGCGGCGGAGACGGCGGCGCAGGCAAGCACCAGCAGCGGGATCGCGCCCGTACGGCCCTTGTCGACGCCCGAGCCGGCGTTCTTGGGACGGCGCAGCCCCTCCAGAGGGGAGCGCGGCCGCGGCGTCTGCGCACCGGGCAGCTCGATGAAGTAGAGGATCGATACGGACGCGGCGAACAGCCCGGCCGCCACATAGGAGCCAAGGGCCGCCTGGTGGAGGTGGAACCAGTCGAGGCCGGTGCCCAGCAGCTTGCTGACGAGGGTGACGACCACCAGGGCGGCGGCCGCGAGGGGCAGCACGATGAAGCTGGTGCGCAGCGAGAGGCGGCGCAGCGCGTCCATGTTGTCGGGCAGCGGCCGGACGGCGGCGCCCTCGGGGGGCGGCGCAGGCAGCAGGGCGGGCGCCGCGCTCTCGCGGGCGACGGTCCAGAAGCGCTCGGCGACGCCGCCGACGAAGACCGTGACCAGCAGCCAGGCCAGTGCGTCGGCGGGCGTCCAGTCGATCCACAGGGGCGCGACGACCAGCAGCGCCAGCCGCAGGCCGTCCGCACCGATCATCGTCCAGCGCCGGTCGAGCGGACCGGAGGGCGCGGTCAGCGCGGACAGCGGCCCCAGCAGGACCGCCCCGAAGAGCAAGGTGGCGAGCATCCTGGCCCCGAAGACCGCGGTGACCGCGAGGGCGGCGCCCCGATAGTCACCGCCGAAGACCGCCTCGCCGCCCACCGGCACGTAAAGCGCCGCCTGGAGGGCGAGGAGTACCAGGACAAGCATGGACAAGGCATCGCCGATACCCCCGACAAACTGGGCGCTCCACAGTCGCTTCAACGGAGGGAAGCGGAGCAGAGCTCGCACAGCGCGCTCGCGGGAATCCGCGGTGAGGGCGCCTGAAGTGGGGGTCACGACCGTTGGCTGCTCGGCACGCGTCATCCTGCCAGCCTATCGGGACCGTACGTACCGCCGGGCGGCGGCCGAACAAACAGGCGGGCCCGACGAACCGGAGTCCGCCTTGCCCGCCCTTGTCCCGTCGGTCAGCGACGTCGGTGCGTGGTGCCGTGCAGGGACATCACGCCGCGACGGCTCAGTCCTCGGCCGGCGCCGCCGTCTTCTTGGCCGCGGCCTTCTTGGTGGTCGTCTTCTTCGCCGCAGTCGTCTTCTTGGCCGTGGTGGTCTTCTTCGCCGCGGTCTTCTTGGCCGTGGTGGTCTTCTTCGCGGCCGTCTTCTTCGCCGGCGCCTTCTTGGCCGCCTTCTTCGCGGTCTTCTTCGCCGGCCCCTTGGCGCGCTTCTCCGCCAGCAGCTCATAGCCGCGCTCGGGCGTGACCGTCTCGACGTCGTCGTCCCGCCGCAGCGTCGCGTTGGTCTCGCCGTCGGTCACATACGCACCGAACCGGCCGTCCTTGACCACCACCGGCTGGCCGCTGACCGGGTCCGTGCCCAGCTCCTTCAGCGGTGGCTTGGCGGCGGCCCGCCCGCGCTGCTTGGGCTGCGCGTAGATCGCGAGGGCCTCGTCAAGGGTGATGTTGAAGAGCTGGTCCTCGGTCTCCAGGGAGCGCGAGTCCGTGCCCTTCTTCAGGTACGGGCCGTAGCGGCCGTTCTGCGCGGTGATCTCCACGCCCTCGGGGTCCTTGCCGACGACCCGCGGCAGCGACATCAGCTTGAGCGCGTCCGCCAGGGTGACGGTGTCCAGGGACATCGACTTGAAGAGCGAGGCGGTGCGCGGCTTGACGGCGTTCTTGCCGGTCTTCGGGGTGCCCTCGGGCAGGATCTCGGTGACGTACGGGCCGTAGCGGCCGTCCTTCGCGACGATCTCGTTGCCGGACTCCGGGTCGGTGCCCAGCGCGAAGTCGCCGCTCGGCTTGGCCAGGAGCTCCTCCGCGTAGTCCACGGTCAGCTCGTCGGGCGCCAGGTCGTCGGGGACATCGGCGCGCTGGTGTCCCTCGGTGTCCTTCTCCCCGCGCTCGACGTACGGGCCGTAGCGGCCGACCCGCAGCTTGATGTCCTCGCTGACCGGGAAGGAGGAGATCTCCCGGGCGTCGATCGCGCCCAGGTCCTCGACCAGTTCCTTCAGCCCGCCGAGGTGGTCGCCGTCGCCGTTGCCGGCATCCGCGGCGCCGCCCTCGCCATGGCCCTGGCCGAAGTAGAAGCGCCGCAGCCACGGCACGGACTGCGCCTCACCGCGGGCGATGCGGTCGAGGTCGTCCTCCATCTTGGCGGTGAAGCTGTAGTCGACCAGGCGGCCGAAGTGCTTCTCCAGGAGGTTGACCACCGCGAAGGAGAGGAAGGAGGGGACGAGCGCGGTGCCCTTCTTGAAGACGTACCCGCGGTCCAGGATCGTGCCGATGATCGACGCGTACGTCGACGGGCGGCCGATCTCGCGCTCCTCCAGCTCCTTGACCAGCGTGGCCTCGGTGTAGCGGGCGGGCGGCTTGGTGGCGTGCCCGTCGACGGTGATCTCCCGCGCGGCCAGCGCATCGCCCTCGGCGACCTGCGGCAGCCGGCGCTCGCGGTCGTCCAGCTCGGCGTTCGGGTCGTCGGCGCCTTCGACGTAGGCCTTGAGGAAGCCGTGGAAGGTGATGGTCTTGCCGGACGCGTTGAACTCGGCGTCCCGCCCGTCCGCGGCCCGGCCGCCGATCTTGACGGTGACGGAGTTACCCGTCGCGTCCTTCATCTGCGAAGCCACCGTCCGCTTCCAGATCAGCTCGTAGAGCTTGAACTGGTCGCCGGTCAGCCCGGTCTCGGCGGGCGTACGGAAGCGATCGCCGGAGGGGCGGATCGCCTCGTGCGCCTCCTGGGCGTTCTTGACCTTGGCGGCGTACGTGCGCGGCTTGTCCGGCAGGTAGTCGGCGCCGTACAGCTGCGTCACCTGGCGCCGGGCCGCGGTGACCGCGGTGTCCGAGAGCGTGGTGGAGTCCGTACGCATATAGGTGATGTAGCCGTTCTCGTACAGCTTCTGCGCCACCTGCATCGTGGACTTGGCGCCGAAGCCGAGCTTGCGGCTGGCCTCCTGCTGGAGGGTGGTCGTACGGAAGGGGGCGTACGGCGAGCGGCGGTAGGGCTTGGACTCGACCGAGCGGACCGCGAAGTCGGTGTTCTCCAGGGCGGCGGCGAGCGCCCGGGCATTCGCCTCGTCCAGATGGAGTACGTCGCTGTTCTTCAGCTGACCGTTGGGACCGAAGTCGCGGCCCTGCGCGACACGGCGGCCGTCGACGCTGTTCAGGCGCGCGACCAGGGTGGACGGGTCGCTGGCGTCACCGGCCCGGCCCGTGGCGAAAGTGCCGGTCAGGTCCCAGTACTCGGCGGAACGGAACGCGATGCGCTCGCGCTCCCGCTCGACGACGAGACGGGTCGCAACGGACTGCACACGGCCGGCCGACAGCCGCGGCATGACCTTCTTCCACAGGACCGGCGAGACCTCGTAGCCGTAGAGGCGGTCGAGGATACGGCGGGTCTCCTGGGCGTCGACCAGCTTCTGGTTCAGATCGCGGGGGTTCTCGACGGCCTCGCGGATGGCGTCCTTGGTGATCTCGTGGAAGACCATCCGGTGGACCGGGACCTTGGGCTTGAGGATCTCCTGGAGGTGCCAGGCGATGGCCTCGCCCTCGCGGTCCTCATCTGTGGCGAGGAAGAGCTCGTCCGACTCGGCCAGCAGCTCCTTGAGCTTCTTGACCTGGTCCTTCTTGTCGCTATTGACCACATAGATCGGCTGGAAGTCGGCGTCGACATTCACCCCGAGGCGGGCCCACGGCTCGCCCTTGTACTTCGCGGGGACCTCCGCCGCGCCGTTGGGCAGGTCGCGGATGTGCCCGACGCTGGCCTCGACCACATAGCCAGGGCCGAGGTAGCCCTTGATCGTCTTCGCCTTGGCAGGCGACTCGACGATGACGAGTCGGCGGCCGCCGCCCCCTGTGGCTTTGCTGGTCGCGGACAACTTCGCTCTTCTCTCCGGTCGACGCTGGGAATGTCCCCCGGCCGGACGCCGGGGGCCACTGCGGTGACGCTTGACGCTGCGGAGTGTGACGGTACCTCCCGCCCCCGTGTCAAACGGAAAAACCCCGCAACGCCACTCGAACGGTAACCCGACTACATAACTTCCTGCCGCCCCGGACCGCTCACGGCGCTTCCTGCGGGGCTTTGACGATCTTCGCCAGCAGGGCGGCACCCCTTCCGTACCCTGCCCCGATCCCGCGCCCGGCGCCATAGCGCAGCCGCCGGTGATCTCACACAGTGACGATCCCCACCACGACCGCCGCCGGATCGCGGCTGCTCACGAACCCGCCGACGGCCACAAGGCGGCCCGGAAGCCGCCGCTGTCTTGCTGGTACATGTCAGTTGGCTGGCAGGATGGACGCGGCACGGCCCACCGCTCGGGCCGGTAACTGCCGCCATCACGCACTCGGGGGGTCAACACCCATGGCGAACCAGTACCCCGGACCGCCTCCGGACGAGCCCGGCCAGAATCCGTACGCGAAGCCGGAGGCCGGCCCGGCGGCCGACAACCCGTACGCCAAGCCGGCCGACAGCGGGCCCGCCGGCGCCGGCTACGGCTTCCCGCAGGGCGGCCGGCCCGGTGAGCCCGGTTACGGATATCCGCAGACCCCGCCGGGATACGGCTACCCGAACGCGGCGCCGCCGCCCGTGGGCGCGCCGCCGGCCGCCGGGCCCGGATTCCCGCCGGGCGCGCCGCAGCAGCCCGCGCCCGGCGTCGTGCCGGGGCAGGCCCTGCAGCCCGCCGGTATGGCGCTGTCGCTCGGCGATATTGCGGTGACCGGCGACACGATCATGACGCCCGCCGGTCCGATGCCGCTCAAGGGCGCGGTGTGGACGGCGACCGACATGTCGCGGACCGAGGAGAAGATCCAGACGGCCGGCATCGTGCTCGCTATTGTCTTCTTCTTTTTCTGTTTGCTCGGTTTGCTCTTTCTTCTGATGAAGGAGCGCGTCACGATCGGGTTTGTGCAGGTCACGGTCACCAGCGGCGGCCGGCACCACTCCACGATGATCCCGGTGCAGTCACCCGAGCAGGTCATGTTCGTCATGAACCAGGTCAACTACGCCAGGTCGCTGAGCGTGTGAGCCATATGCCGCTCTCCGCCACGGCGATCCGCAAGCGCACCGTCCGCGTGGCCGCCCTCGGGCTGGGCGTCGGTGCGCTGGGCGCCGTCTATCTCTGGCACACCAACCCGCACCAGCCGGGCCAGGTGCTGCTCCCCTGCCCGCTCAAATGGGCCACCGGGGTGCTGTGCCCGCTGTGCGGCGGGACGCGGATGGCGTACGACCTGCTGCACGGCGATGTCGTGGCGGCCTTCCACGACAACATCGTGCTGTTCACGCTGGGGATACCGGCCGCCGTCTATATCGTCGCGCGCTGGCTGGGCGCGGGACTGCGGGGGCGGTACTGCCGGCCGCGGCTCAGCGCCCGCGGCAATGCCGTGGTGCTGGGTATCGCCGCGGTGTGGATGCTCGCCCGCAACCTCGGCGGCTGAGCCCGTCCGGATCGGTCCGGGTGGGATGCCGACCCGGACCGGCTCCGGCCGCCGCTGTGGCTCAGCGGACGGTGACGGTCACCACCGGCGATATCGCACCGCCCGAGCCGACCCGGAGCTGGTTGACTCCCTTGAGGCCGAGCTTGACCCGCACCGAGTACGTACCACCGGCATTGACCGGTGCCTTGGCGGGCAGCGCAACCCACTTGGTCCCCTGCTTCTGCTGGACGGTGACCTTGCTCCCCGTCTCGATGCCCTTCGCCGTGCCGGAGATCCGGAACTCCTGCCAGGCGTCGACGGTGGTCGCGCTCGCCTTGGCCGTCAGCTGCGCCGCGGTCGGGGCGGTGGCCACGACGGACGCCGGCGCGTCCAAGTGAGCCGGCTCGGCGAAGGCGACGGCCGACCCTCCGACGAGAACGGAGACGGCGACCGCACCGATGGCGACGTAGCGGAGTGCGCGATTCATGGGGTTTCCTCACTGACAAGCCGGTTCGTGACCTTCATCGAGAAACACGAACGGCACGATGCGGGGGTTCCCCGGTCCGCTGCGTGTCGGCCACCCGGAACACAACTGGCCGGAAGCGAACGCCCCTCGTCCGGCGCCCCGTTGACGGCCCGTCGCAGAGCGGGCCGGACCGGGCCGGGCCGGACCGGACCGGGCTACAGCGACGCCAGCAACCAGCCCCCCGCGCCCAGGAACACCACTCCGAACAGGAGCGCCGTCACGGCCCCCACCACCCGGCCGACGCCATCGGCAACCGGCGCCCCGGCCCGTACGCATACGCCCGTCCACAGCAGCAGTCCGGCACCGAACAGCGCAAAGGCCGCCCCTGCGAACGCCTCGGGTCCACTCTCCATACGAGCAGCGTGGCACCCACGGGCAGCGCCCGGGAGAACGCCGGATGAACGGCTTCCACTTGTGTCGTACGGATGCGCCGTACGGATAACGCCGAACGGGCGTCCCGTAGGGAGCCGCCCGCTAGCTCTCCGACGCCACCGGCTCCAGGAACCCCTGCTCGATCAGCATCCGGATCGACTCCGGCGTACGGTCCCGCAGCCGCACCGGGTCCTCGCCGACGAGTTGGGCGATGGCGTCCAGGATCCGCCCGGCGGGCAACGAGCCGTCACACACGCCGGCGAAGCCCGCGCCGACCGTGTCCACCTTCGTGGCCCGCCGCATGCCGCGGTTCTGACGCAGCACCACATGCTCGGGGTCCTCCGCCCCGGGCAGCCCGACCTGCTCCTGGACCACCTCGTCGGCGAGCCGGAAATGGGCGCCCAGCAGCGCCGCGTCGTCCGTGGCGCGCAGATAGTCCTGGCGGTCGAAGTGCCGTACGACCGACTCCCCCAGCGGCTGCTCCACCGGGTGCGGCCACTCCTCGACCGTGATGGCCGGAGTGTCGGAGCCGGACTTGCGCAGCGTGATCCAGCCGAAGCCGACGGCCTTGGTCCTGCGCTCCTCGAATTCGTCGAGCCAGGCGTCGTACCGCGCGGCGTACTCCTTCTCGCCGACGCGGTGATCGCCCGCATCGCGCAGCCACAGCTCGGCGTACTGCGTGATGTCCTGCACCTCCCGCTGCACGATCCAGGCGTCGCAGCCGCGCGGCACCCAGGAGCGCAGCCGGTCGTGCCACTCCTCGCCCTCCACATGCTGCCAATTGGCCAGCAGCTGGCAGTACCCGCCGTCATTGAGATGCGCCGCGGACTGCTGGACGAGGGTCCGGCACAGGTCGTCGCCGCCCATCCCGCCGTCCCGGTAGGTGAGGCGGGCGCCGGGAGAGATCACAAAAGGCGGGTTGGACACGATCAGGTCGTACGTCTCGTCGCCGACCGGCTCGAAGAGCGAGCCCTCCCTCAGGTCCGCCGGGCGCGCCCCGGACAGCGCCAGCGTCAGCGCGGCGATCCGCAGCGCCCGCGGGTTGAGGTCGGTGGCCGTGACGCGGGTGGCGTGCTGGGCGGCGTGCAGCGCCTGGATGCCGGAGCCCGTACCGAGGTCGAGGGCCTTGGCGACGGGCGTACGCGCGGTGATCCCGGAGAGGGTCGTGGACGCGCCGCCCACGCCGAGCACCAGCTCCGAGCGGTCCACCGCCCCCGCGCCCCGGATGCCGCCCGCACCGCCGACCGCGCAGCCCAGGTCGGAGACGATCCACCAGTCCTGCCCCTCGGGGCCGCCGTACGGCCGTACGTCCACCGTGGCGCGCACCTCGTCGCCGTCCCGCTCCAGCCAGCCGTCGGCGAGGCAGTCCGCCACCGGCAGCGCGGCCCGGGCCCGGTGCTCCGTCACGGGACGCTGGAGCAGGAACAGCCGCACCAGGGTCTCCAGCGGGCCGTCGCCGCGCGTGGCCCGCAGCGCCGGGACGGTCTCGCTGCGCGCCAGCGCGGCATAGGCCGGGGCGCCGAGCAGGTCGAGCAGGCCGTCGGCGGTGAAGGCGGCGGCCAGCAGCGCCTGGCGCAGCCGCTCGGTGCGGGCGCTGCTCTCGGGGTCCTGGGCATCTGCGGTGGGGAGGTGCGTACTCACGCTCCTATTGTCAGGCCAACCACTGACAATCGGCGACGGCCCGGCGCCACACCCCTCTCGGGCGCGTCGCCGGGCCGTTGCGGGCCTGCGGACGAGAACGGCTACGACGACTTGGGCGGCTTGGCCGACGGTGCTCCGGACCCGCTCTGGCTCTGGCAGCCCTTCTGATTGGCCATCGCCTTGCCTACGTCGCCGGACTCCAGCTTCTTGAAGGCCTGCTCGCTCTGGGTGTTGAGCTTCTTGATGCCCTCGGACAGATCGCTCAGGCCCGCCGCGAACTTCGCCTTGTCCTGGGTGTTCAGCGAGTCGATCTGCTTCTGGAGGCTCTCATAGCCCTTGGAGAGCGAGTTGAGCTCGTTGACCGCGTTCTTCTGGGCGTCCTGGCCGCCGTCACTGGGCGGGGCGCCCGCCTTGTCCAGGGACTTGGCCAACGAGGCGTAGGCGTCGGAGATCTTCTGGAAGGCCGCCGAATCCGTCTGCTGGATCTTCTTGGAGTCGGTGCTGCCGCCTTCGGTCGCCTGCATGGCGGCGTTCGCGTCCTGGATCGCCTTGAACTGGGCCTGCGCAGGATCGCAGAACTTCTTCGCCCAGCTGTCGAGTTCCTTGTTGCTGTCGTCGCTGCAGCCGGTCAGCGCGAGCAGGAGTGCCGCACCGCCGGACAGTGCAGCCACAAGCTTCTTGTTCACCGGATTGGTCCCTTCCATGGCTCTCGGCCCCGGAACATACACGTCCAAACGGCCTGGTCCATGGGTCGGGCAGCCCGTCCACCCCTCATTGCAGCCATTTGCACCAAGGAGTACGGGGCCGCACGGGCACAACGACGGCGGGTGGCCGGCGCCCGCAAAATGCGCCGTCCACCCGCCTGTTGAGCCGCTGTAGGGCCTTTTCGGAGGCCCCGTCGGTCAGGACACTGCGGCCGTCTCTGTCGACTTGGCTACTTTTTCCGAACTTCCGGAGTTGGATTCGTCACCTACGGCGATCCCGCGCCGCTTCGAGACGTACACCGCACCGACGATGACGACGAGCGCCAGCACCGAGACCACGATCCGCACCCCGGTGCTCTTGTCGTCGCCGTACGAGAACTTGACCACCGCGGGCGCGATCAGCAGCGCCACCAGGTTCATGACCTTCAGCAGCGGGTTGATGGCCGGTCCCGCGGTGTCCTTGAACGGGTCGCCCACGGTGTCACCGATGACGGTTGCGGCATGCGCCTCGCTGCCCTTGCCGCCGTGGTGCCCGTCCTCGACCAGCTTCTTGGCGTTGTCCCAGGCGCCACCGGAGTTGGCGAGGAAGACCGCCATCAGGGTGCCGGTGCCGATCGCGCCCGCCAGGAACGAGCCGAGTGCACCGACGCCGAGCGAGAAGCCGACCGCGATCGGGGTGAGCACCGCCAGCAGGCCCGGGGTGGCCAGTTCCCGCAGCGCATCCTTGGTGCAGATGTCCACGACCCGCCCGTACTCCGGCGTCTCGGTGTAGTCCATGATCCCGGGCTTCTCGCGGAACTGCCGACGCACCTCGAAGACCACCGCGCCCGCCGACCGCGACACGGCATTGATCGCCAGCCCCGAGAACAGGAAGACGACCGAGGCTCCGAGCACCAGCCCCACCAGGTTGTTGGGCTGCGAGATGTCCAGGCTCAGGCCCATCCCGCTCGCGGCACTGCCGATCTCCCGTACGGCGGTGCCGATCGCATCCCGGTACGAGCCGAACAGCGCGGCCGCCGCCAGTACGGCCGTCGCGATGGCGATGCCCTTGGTGATGGCCTTGGTGGTGTTGCCGACGGCGTCCAGGTCGGTCAGGACCTGCGCGCCGTCGCCGGTGACATCGCCGGACATCTCGGCGATGCCCTGCGCGTTGTCGGAGACCGGGCCGAAGGTGTCCATCGCCACGATCACGCCGACGGTGGTCAGCAGGCCGGTACCGGCCAGCGCCACCGCGAACAGCGCCAGCATGATCGACGCCCCGCCCAGCAGGAACGCCCCGTAGACGGCCAGACCGATCAGCACTGCCGAGTAGACCGCCGACTCCAGACCGAGCGAGATACCGGAGAGGACGACGGTGGCCGGGCCGGTCAGCGAGGTCTTCCCGATGTCCCTGACGGGACGCCGGGTGGTCTCGGTGAAGTAGCCGGTCAGCTGCTGGATCAGCGCGGCGAGCACGATGCCGATGGCGACCGCCACCAGGGCCAGCATCCGCGGATCGCCGGCGTGGCCCAGGACGCCCGCGTCGGTGACGCCCTTCAGGTCCGCGTAGCGCGACGGCAGGTACATGAACACCGCGGCGGCCACCAGGACCAGCGAGATGCCCGCGGAGATGAAGAAGCCGCGGTTGATGGCCGTCATGCCGCTGCGGTCGCTGCGCCGGGGCGCGACGACGAAGATGCCGATCATCGCGGTGACCACGCCGATGGCCGGGACCAGCAGCGGGAAGGCGAGCCCGGCGTTACCGAAGGCCGCCGTGCCCAGGATGAGGGCGGCCACCAGGGTGACGGCGTACGACTCGAAGAGGTCGGCCGCCATACCGGCGCAGTCGCCGACGTTGTCGCCCACGTTGTCCGCGATGGTCGCGGCGTTGCGCGGGTCGTCCTCGGGGATGCCCTTCTCGACCTTGCCGACGAGGTCGGCGCCGACGTCGGCGGCCTTGGTGAAGATGCCGCCGCCGACCCTCATGAACATCGCGATCAGCGCGGCGCCCAAGCCGAAGCCCTCCAGCACCTTGGGCGCGTCGACCGCGTAGACCAGCACCACGCAGGAGGCACCGAGCAGGCCGAGCCCGACGGTGAACATTCCGACGACGCCGCCCGTGCGAAATGCGATCTTCATTGCCTTGTGCGCGACCGCCGTAAGATCTTTTTCTTTGGTATCGCCTTCGGCCGGTGTGGCCTCCCTGGCGGCGGCGGCCACTCGCACATTGCTGCGCACGGCGAGCCACATGCCGATATAGCCGGTGGCCGCAGAGAATCCGGCACCGATCAAGAAGAAGGCGCTGCGTCCCGCGCGCTGCGTCCAATTTTCCGCGGGCAGCAGCATGAGCAGGAAGAACACCACAACGGCGAATACGCCGAGGGTCCGCAACTGCCGGGCCAGGTAGGCATTTGCGCCTTCCTGCACGGCCGCTGCGATCTTCTTCATACTGTCGGTTCCCTCGCCGGCCGCAAGCACTTGGCGGACCAGCACCGCCGCGACGGCCAGGGCAGCCAGCGCGACGACGGCGATCACCAGCACGATGCCGCGATTGCCCGACGTCAGCGTCGGTCCAGCCAGAATTGAGGGGGTGTCCAGCAACTGAGGGGTGTAAGGCCCCGCCATTCGTCCTCCTTGACGTTTGGCACATGGGCGCGCGGAAGCACGCTCAGGCGTCCTGAGCAAGATGTGGACGGATTGTAGGGAGCCGCACCTGATCAAAACAGGGCGCCTCAAAGGGAATTCGCCGGTAGCCGCGATGATCAAAAGGATGTCGGCCCCAGAATTCGCCCAGACGAAGGAAAGCGGCGAATTCGCTGACCGGTGACAGATGATCTCTCTGTCGTACTGATCGCCGCTGTTCAAGGACATGATGCGACCGCCCGAGCCGGATGTGGCCCGCGTGGCAACAGAGATAATTGGTTCGCCCGGATACCGCCGAACGGGTGGCGGGGATGGTCGCCGACCTCGTCGAGCCCGCTCAACGGAGCGTCAGATCGCGTCCGGATCGGAA
The DNA here is from genome assembly GCF_040651455.1 of Streptomyces sp. NPDC048483. Taxonomy (NCBI): domain Bacteria; kingdom Bacillati; phylum Actinomycetota; class Actinomycetes; order Kitasatosporales; family Streptomycetaceae; genus Streptomyces; species Streptomyces sp. NPDC048483. Next base: position 58,001 of record NZ_JBEZJZ010000006.1, on the reverse strand, counting down.
CGTTGGAGGGTGCCGGCACAGGGGCGGGCGGCGGCCGTCAGCGGTGCCCCGCGCGCATCGGGAACGGAGGGCACGGCCCAGCTCGTGGCCGCCCCAGTGGTGTGCCGCGCGGTCGCGCTACGGCAGGACCGCGGCCGGTGCCGTCGGCCAGCTCATCCGGATGACGCCGCCGCCCTCGCCGGTCGTCACCTCGACGTCGTCGACCAGCCCGCTGATGACCGCGAGGCCCATCTCGTCCTCGCCCTCGGGCTCGCTCTCCGCGCCGCCCTCGGTCTCGTCCGCGTGCGCGCCGGCGCCGCCCGGCACCTCGTCGCCCACCTCGATGGAGAACTTCTTCTCGTCCTCGATCAGCAGCACCCGCACCGGGGCCGCGATGTCGTTGCTGGCATGCAGGCCCACCGCACGGCTGCAGGCCTCACCGACGGCGAGGCGGACCTCGTCCAGCACGGCCTCGTCCACCCCGGCGCGCCTTGCCACGGCAGCGGCGACCAGACGCGCGGTCCGGACGTGCTCGGGAAGGGCGCTGAAGCGAAGTTCGACGGTGGCCATGCCATCCCCCTCGTTATGCGGACGTGCAACGCAGGGGGCCGGACGAGACGTCCGGTACCCCCCACTCCTTCCTTCCCCGCGCCTGGGGCGCGGGGCACCACCAAGCCGTCAGTCAGTCGCCGACACGGCTTCGTCGACCGAGGTGTGAATCGGGAACACCTTGGTCAGACCGGTGATACGGAAGATCTTGAGAATGCGCTCCTGGTTGCAGACCAGGCGCAGCGAGCCCTCATGGGCACGCACCCGCTTGAGCCCGCCGACCAGCACGCCGAGCCCAGTGGAGTCCAGGAAGTCGACACGTTCCATGTCCACCACGAGGTGGTAGCTTCCGTCGTTCACAAGCTCGACCAGCTGCTCACGCAGCTTGGGCGCGGTGTATACATCAATCTCGCCACCGACCTCGACGACCGTACGGTCGCCAACGGTCCGGGTCGACAGGGACAGGTCCACGGATCCTCCAGCACCTTGCTATCGAGCGGTCGCCCCCCTGGGGCCTCCCCACCGAAGTAGGGGCGGATCTGGCAGCCGCGATGGCATTCAATCACTTACCAGCAGGCGTGCACGACGCCTTGTCAGCATTGTCGGTCAGTCCGGTGACACACTCGATGCCGATGGCCTCCAATCGACTGCCGCAGGACGCGGGTGCGCGTCCCTCCCCAGGCATGATTCTCGACCGTCTCGCCCGGGGCGCGACCCGCGCTGCGCGCATCACTCATACGGAGCACTTGCCCCCGCGCATCGGCAGCCATGCCGACTGGCCCGAAGAGATCCGGCCGGAAGTGATCGAGGCCATCCGTTCGGCCGGAATCGATCGTCCCTGGGCCCACCAGGCACGGACATCCGAACACGCGCTGCGCGGCGAGTCGGCCGTCGTCGCCACCGGGACCGCCTCGGGCAAGTCCCTGGCGTATCTCGCACCGGTCCTCTCGACGCTTCTGGACGGCTCCGAGGCCCCCAACGGCAGGGGGGCCACGGCCCTGTATCTGGCGCCCACCAAGGCACTGGCGGCCGATCAGCGGCGCGCCGTACGCGAGCTGGCCGCCCCACTGGGCTCGGCCGTGCGGCCCGCGGTCTACGACGGCGACACCCCGGCCGAGGAGCGCGAGTGGGTACGCCAGTACGGCAACTACGTCCTGACCAACCCCGACATGCTGCACCGCGGGATCCTGCCGGCCCACCCCCGCTGGTCCTCCTTCCTGCGCGCCCTGCGCTATGTCGTCATCGACGAGTGCCACTCCTACCGCGGCGTCTTCGGCTCGCATGTCGCCCAGGTCGTCCGCCGGCTGCGGCGGATCTGCGCCCGCTACGGCTCCGAGCCGGTCTTCCTGCTGGCCTCCGCCACGGCCGCTGAGCCGGGCGAGGCCGCGACCCGGCTCACCGGGCTGCCCGTGGTGGAGATCACCGAGGACACCTCGCCGCGCGGGGAGCTGGTCTTCGCCCTGTGGGAGCCGCCGCTGACCGAACTCCACGGCGAGCAGGGCGCCCCGGTACGCCGCACCGCCATCGCCGAGACCGCCGATCTGCTCACCGACCTCGCCGTCCAGGGCGTCCGCACCGTCGCCTTCGTACGCTCCCGGCGCGGCGCCGAACTGATCTCCCTGATCGCCCAGGAGCGGCTCGCCGAGGTGGACCGCTCGCTGCCCGCGCGGGTCGCCGCCTACCGGGGCGGCTATCTGCCCGAGGAACGCCGCGCCCTGGAGCGCGCCCTGCACAACGGCGACCTGCTCGGTCTGGCCGCCACCACCGCCCTCGAACTGGGCGTGGACGTCTCCGGCCTCGACGCCGTGGTCATCGCCGGATATCCCGGCACCCGCGCCTCCCTGTGGCAGCAGGCCGGGCGCGCCGGCCGCGCCGGGCAGGGCGCCCTCGCCGTCCTCGTGGCCCGCGACGATCCGCTGGACACGTATCTCGTCCACCACCCCGAGGCGCTCTTCGACCAGCCAGTCGAGTCGACCGTGCTCGACCCCGACAACCCCTACGTGCTCGCCCCGCACCTGTGCGCGGCCGCCTCCGAACTTCCGCTCACCGAGGCCGACTTCCCGCTCTTCGGCCCCGCGACGGCCGGACTGCTGCCGCAGCTGGAGTCCGCCGCGCTGCTGCGCCGGCGCGCCACCTCCTGGTACTGGACGCGCCGCGAACGGGCCGCCGACCTCACCGACATCCGCGGCCAGGGCGGCTCGCCGGTGCAGATCGTGGAGGCCGGCACCGGGCGGCTGCTGGGCACCGTGGACGCGGCCGCCGCGCACACCGCCGTCCACGACGGCGCCGTCCACATCCACCAGGGCCGCACCTACGTCGTCCAGCACCTCGACCTGGACGACGACGTCGCCCTCGTCGAGGAGGCCAGCCCGCCGTATTCCACGACCGCCCGCGACACCACCGCCATCTCCATCCTCGAAACCGACACCGAGATCCCCTGGGGCGATGCACGGCTGTGCTTCGGCTCCGTGGAGGTCACCAACCAGGTCGTCTCCTTCCTGCGCCGCAAGCTGATCACCGGCGAGGTCCTGGGCGAGACCAAGCTGGACCTGCCGCCACGGACACTGCGCACCCGCGCGGTGTGGTGGACGGTCACCGAGGACCAGCTCGACGCCGCCCGGGTCAACCCCCAGCAGCTGGGCGGTGCGCTGCACGCCGCCGAACACGCCTCCATCGGCATGCTCCCGCTGTTCGCCACCTGCGACCGCTGGGACATCGGCGGCGTCTCCGTCCCGCTCCACCCGGACACCCTCCTGCCGACCGTCTTCGTCTACGACGGCCACCCCGGCGGCGCGGGATTCGCCGAGCGCGCCTTCCACACCGCCGCCGACTGGCTCACCGCCACCCGCAGCGCCATCGCCGCCTGCGAGTGCGAGGCCGGCTGCCCGTCCTGCATCCAGTCCCCCAAGTGCGGCAACGGCAACGATCCGCTCCATAAGCGGGGCGCGATCCGACTCCTGGGCGAGCTGCTGCGGGGGGCTCCGAAGGAGGCTTAGGGGGTGTGGTGCGCCGCCCCCTGCCGCATCCGTCGCCGGACCCGCTCTGGCCCGCACCTGCGCCGTGTACGGACCGCTGCCGGCCTCGGCCGATACGTCGGCGACCGGCCCTGCCAGGGAACAGCGCACCAGGCGGGTGTGCTGCGCGACCGCCACCCGCCGGGCCGCCGCGCAGGCCGCGGGCCGGCCCTGGAGGGCACGGTCCGCGGCGGCCAGCGCCGCCAGATCCGCGGCACCGCCCGCCCGGTGCCGTGCCGTGACGGCCTGGCCCACGCCGATCAGGGCGGCGAAGACCGCGCACAGCGCCGCCGCCGCGAAGACCGTCCACACCGTCGCGAACCCTTCATCGCCGCCCCACCGTCTCCTCCGCAAGAGCCACCGCCTCCCCTCCGACCTGCGCCGTCAGCCGGCCCGGACCGGGCAGCTCGGCCTCGACCCGTACGCGCACCAGGTCGCCCTCCTGCGCCAGCGCGACCCGTGCACCCCGTGGAGCCGCGCCCCTGGCCGCCTGGATCACCGCCGCGCGCGGTTCCGAGCGGGCCGCCGCCCGCGCCCCGGCCCGTGCCGCGTCCACACACTCGATTCGGGCGCAGACGGCCATCAGGCCCCAGATGAGCGCCCCCGCGACCGCTACCAGCAGCGGCAGCACCATGGCCGTCTCCGCGGTCACAAATCCCGCGTCGCGCGCGATCCGGCCGCGCGGGGCGGCGTCAGAACTGGACATCGAACGCCCTCTTCAACGCCGCTTGCAGCAGCTCCGCCATCACGCCGCTGGTCACGACCTTGTAGAGCACCGCCGCCACCGCACAGGCCGCGAGCGTGCCCATGGCGTACTCGGCCGTGGCCATCCCCCGGTCCGCCTCCGCGGTGCGCAGTCGCAGCCACCACCGTCGGGACAGCCCCCGAGACATCCCCCGAAACCTTCCTTGCGCCATGCCAACCCCCTTGAACTCATGACTAGTCCGAACTCATGTCTCGTACAGCTCAGTTACGTCCCAGCAGTCCGCCCGCCAGCCCGATCAGCACCGGTGCCACACCGAGCGTCAGGAACGCCGGCAGGAAGCACGCCGACAGCGGCAGGGTGACCAGCACTCCCGCCCGCCGGGCGCGTGCGGCCGCCGCTCTGCCGTGCTCCGCGCGGAGCTCCGCCGCGATGCGGGCCACCGGCTCGACGGCCGGCACCCCCGATATCCCGGCGCGCTCCATGCAACGCGCCAGCGCCTCGGCTCCGGGGAGGGCGGCCAATCGGGGCCATACGACGGCCGGTTCGCCGCCCAGGCGGAGTTCCGCCGCGATGTGGCGCAATCGCTCGGCGACGGTGCCGTCCAGCGACCGGCCCACCGCCTCGGCCGACTCCCGCGGCCCGGCCCCGGCGGCGAGGGTGGCCGCCAACAGGTCGGCGGCCGGGGCCAGTTCGGCACGCAACCTGGCCTCCGCCACCCGCTCGGCCTCTGCGGCCCGCTGCCGTGCGAGCCAGAGGTGTGCGCCGTAGCCCACGGCCAGCCCCGCGATGACGCCGGTCACGCCGTCGACGAGAATGATCACGAACCCCGCCGCCCCGAGCGGCCCCGACCACTCCCTCAGCCGACGCCCCGCCCGCTTGCCGTCCCTCTCCCGGCGCCCACGACCCCGCGCCGGGCGCCCGCCGCCGTACCCGAACATGGCCCGCACCCGATTCCGTACGGTCCGCCCGCGGTGCACCTCCCGCACCAGCGCGATCGCGCACACCACGAACATCGCGACCGGGACGACTGTCCCCACCCTGTGGACAACTTCTGCATTCACCGTTTCCCCCTCTCCTCGCCGGCGTGCGCGACGATCCGCGCCGTCCAGGCCACGCCGCCCCACTCCAGTAGCCCGCCGACCACCAGGCAGCCCCATCCGGCCGGGGTGTGCAGCAGCACCCGTAGCGGGTCGGCGCCGAGCGCGCTGCCCATCAGGAGCCCGCACACCGGAAGCAGTGCGAGCATCAGCGCCGTGGCCCGGGGTCCCGCCAACTGGGCCCGTAATTCCCCCCGTTGGTCATGCCGGGTCCGGAGAGCGGCCGCGATCCGCTCCAGCCCGGAGGCGAGCCCGGCTCCGCCCTGCACCGCGACCTGCCAGCAGGCCGCCATCCCGGTCAGCCCGTCGGCCCCGGGCAGCCGCGCCGCCGTGCGCAGCGCCCGGGGGACGTCGCCGCCGTAGCGCGCGGCCGCCAGCACCGCCGCCCCCTCTTGCCCGAGGCCCGGCGCCCCGGTGGCGAGCAGGGCCCGGTGCGGCTGCTGTCCGGCCCGCAGTTCGCCCGCCACGGCCGCGCACAGCCCGATCACCCCCGCGGTACGCCGCTCCCGCTCGCGCTCCGCCTCGCGGGCGGCCAGCCACCGGCGGACGGCGACCGCGGCCGCCACCGAGGCGAGTACGGGCACCACGGACCCGTCGGCCAGGCCGACCGCCAGCCCCACCGGGAGGCACCAGGCCTCCCGGCCGATGCGTCCGCGGCCCCAGCGCCCGGCACGCCGCCACCGGACCCGCCAGGCCACCGGATCCAGCACCCCTCCGTCCCCCGCGAGCAACTCCCGGGCCCGCCGCCCCGTAACGTCCCGCCCGCCCACGGCCAACCACCCCGCCGCGCCCGCACAGAGGACCGCCACCACCGCCGCGCCCAGGACCGGACCCAGGCCGCCCGGAGAGGCCATCACCGCTCACCCCCGCGCTCGCAGAGTTCGGTCAACCGCCCCCAGCCACGCGCCTCCCGGAACCCGTCCGGGGCCCAGAGCGCGGCCGGTACGGTCACCACGAAGCCGTCCCGGTCCCGCTCCAGCACATGGATCTCGGCGATCCGCCGACGCCCGGACCGGTCGCGTGCGAGATGCAGTACGAGCGAGAGGGCGGCCGCCAGCTGACTGTGCAGGGCGGCGCGGTCCAGCCCGGCCGTCGAGCCGAGGGCCTCCAGGCGGGCGGGGACGTCGCACGCGGCGTTCGCATGCACCGTGCCGCTGCCGCCCTCATGGCCGGTGTTCAGCGCCGCCAGCAGGTCGGTGACCTCGGCACCGCGGACCTCGCCGACCACCAGCCGGTCCGGCCTCATCCGCAGCGCCTGCCGTACGAGGTCCCGCAGCGTCACCCGGCCGATGCCCTCCTGGTTGGCGGGCCGGGTCTCCAGCCGCACCACATGGGGATGGTCCGGCCGCAGCTCCGCCGAATCCTCGGCCAGCACGATCCGCTCGGCCGGGCCGACCAGCCCCAGCAGCGTGCTGAGCAGCGTCGTCTTACCGGATCCCGTTCCGCCGCTGATGACAAAGGACAGCCGGGCCGCCAGTACGGCGCCGAGCAGCCGGTCGCCGCCCGGCGGTACCGTCCCGGCCGCCACCAGGTCGGCGAGGGTGAAGGCCCGTGGCCGCAGCACCCTCAGGGACAGACAGGTCCCGGCTACGGCCACCGGGGGCAGCACGGCATGCAGCCGGGTGCCGTCCGGGAGGCGGGCGTCGACCCAGGGGCGGGCGTCGTCGAGGCGCCGCCCGGCCACCGCCGCCAACCGCTGGGCCAGCCGTCGCACCTCCGCCGCATCCCGGAAGCGCACCGCCGTACGCTCCAGCCCGCCGCCCCGGTCCACCCACACCTCGTCCGGCGCGGTGACCAGCACATCCGTCACATCCGCGGCGGCCAGCAGCGGCTCCAGCGGCCCGCTGCCCACCATCTCGGAACGCAACGCGGCGACCACGCCCAGCACTTCGGCGTCCCCGAGCAGCCGCCCCTCCTCCCGCAGCGCCACCGCCACCCGGGCCGGTGTCGGCTCCGCCCCGGCCTCGGCCAGTCGCCGGCGTACCGCGTCGAGCAGGTCCTGGCCGGTCATGTGCGGACACCGCCACGGACGGCCGTGCGGGCGGACCGGCCGGCAACCGGCCGGGGGCGCGGCATGCGCGGGCCCGGTGGTGGGCCCGATGCCGGCGACACCCGTTCCCAGAACTCCGTACAGAACCGCGCCAGCGGCCCCCGCGGGCCGGCCCCCGGTGGCACGCCCCGCGCCAGATCCCCCAACAGGCCGGCCTCCCACGCCAGTTCACCGGCCAGCGGCAGCTCCAGCAGCCGGGCGATCTCGTCCGGGGCCAGACCCGGATCCGGCCCGGGAACGCCCCGCACAACCACCCGCAGATCGCCGAGCACCGGCCGTACACCCACCATGACGCGCTGCGCCGCCGCGACCGCGCGCAGCTCCGCGGGGACGATCAGCAGCCCGACGTCCACCTGGGCCAGCGCCTCCGCCACCGCGTCATCCACCCGCCGTGGCAGGTCCACCACCACGACGCCGCCCCGCCTGCGCGCCGCCGCGAGCACCGCGCGCATGGCTGATGGCGGGATGACCACCTCGCCACCCCGGTCCCAGCTGAGCACGCGCAGGGAGTGCAGCTGCGGCAGCGAATCCGCCAGGGCGCCGCCGGCCACCCGGCCGCGCGATTCGCAGAAGGCGGGCCAGCGCAGGCCCTGCTCCTTCTCCCCACCCAGGAGGACGTCGAGCCCGCCGCCCAGGGGATCGCCGTCCACCAGCATGGTGCGCGCGCCCGTACGGGCCGCCGTGACGGCGAGGGCGCAGGCCAGGCTGCTCGCCCCTGCCCCGCCGCGGCCCCCGACGACGCCGACCGTCAGGGCCGGTGAGCCGACGCCCTCGACCGCGTCGGCGATCCGGTCGGCCAGCCAGCGCTCTCCGTCGGGGAGGGCCAGCACCCGCTCCGCGCCGAGGGCGACGGCCTGGTGCAGGAGCACGGGATCGTCGGCGCAGCGGCCGGCGAGGATCACGCCCTCCCGGCGTCCGACGCCGCGCAGCCGGGCCGCGCAGTCCTCCCCGATGATCACCAGAGGCGCCGTTTCCCAGGCCGTGTTGCGGCCCGGCGGGCCGTAACCCACCTCGGGCAGCGCGCCGGCCGCCGCGCACAGCCGCAGAAGATCGTCGAGAAGCCGTTCGTCCTCGGTGAGGATCAGCGGACCGCCCCGCTCCCCGCCGTTTCGGTCCGCCCGGTGATTCGGCCCCTCGGATGTCATGGATCCAGACACGTTCCGTCCCCCTATCGCCACACAACTCACCCGTCCGCGAACTCGCGGACTTTTACGGTGCAGCGATCGGGAAAATCCCGTGGATCTTGCCCCAAATCTGTGGACAACTCAGCGCCTGTGAATATCCCCGTCACCTATTCCAGCGAGGAACGACTAGTTCCGGTGGCACAGAGCGGGACGAAGTCCGACAAGGAGATCGACCTCGGAGAGAATCTTTCACAGAGCAGCGCCACGACTACGGAGAGTGACGAGCGGTGCGGGTCAGCGAGGGCCGCAGCACAGGAGGAAGGGAGGGGCCGGATCCGGGTTTCGCGGCGCAAAAGGCGTCCGGACATGCGACGACCCCCGCCGGGGGGGAGAGCGGGGGTCGTCCCCACGGCCGACTCGGGGGGGGAGGAGCCGGACCGGGTTAGCACGGTCGCGAACGATCCGTGACTTCCATGGTGTACCCGAGAGCCTTCTCAGGCAAACCCACGCGCCGCACCTTACGCCGAATGGTTGGCCCCTATGCTCACCCCGTGGAAAACCACTCCGTGCCTCACTCGACTCCCCGTACTGCCGCGTTCTTCGACTTGGACAAGACCGTGATTGCAAAGTCGAGCACGCTGACCTTCAGCAAGTCGTTCTACCAAGGCGGCCTGATCAATCGCCGGGCCGTCCTGCGTACTGCGTATGCCCAGTTCGTGTTCCTCGCCGGCGGCGCCGATCACGACCAGATGGAGCGTATGCGCGAATATCTCTCCTCGCTCTGCCGTGGCTGGGATGTGGCCCAGGTCCGGGAGATCGTCGCCGAAACATTGCACCGTCTGATCGACCCGATCATTTATGACGAGGCGGCTTCGCTCATCGAGGAACACCACGCCGCCGGGCGGGACGTCGTCATCGTCTCCACGTCGGGCGCAGAGGTCGTCGAGCCCATCGGTGAACTCCTGGGCGCCGACCGGGTCGTGGCCACCAGGATGGTGGTCGGCGAGGACGGCCGCTTCACCGGCGAGGTGGAGTACTACGCCTATGGGCCGACCAAGGCGCAGGCCGTCCGGGAGCTCGCCGCGTCCGAGGGCTATGACCTCGAGCGCTGCTATGCGTACAGCGATTCGGCGACCGATGTGCCGATGCTGGAGGCGGTCGGCCACGCCTTCGCGGTCAATCCGGACCGGGCGCTGCGCCGCGAGGCGGTGGCGCGCGGCTGGCCGGTGCTCTCGTTCAACCGGCCGGTGCCGCTCAAGCAGCGGCTGCCGGCGCTGTCGCTGCCCCCTCGGCCGGTGCTCGCCGCCGTCGCCGCGGTGGGTGCGGCGGCCGCCACCGCCGGCCTGGTCTGGTACGCGAGCCGGCGCCGGACGACGTCAAGGCGCCTGGCCCGCATTGCCCGTATTTGAGGCCAAACGTAAATATCTGCGGTGCGGGCTTCCGCTTGCCCCGCATAAGTAGTACAAAGGACTTAACGGCCCGCGAGACCAAGGACATCCGAGAGGACTACCTAGAAACGCAGCAAGGCCCCACGGACCGAAGCATGAAAGTCGGGCACCCACGCGACGCCGACCCGTCGATTACGGGCCAGCCGCACCAGGTAACGGACAAAGTTTCCGACCTGATCGGCAAAATATCGTGCACGCATGGTCACGCGACGGACATGCCAGCGGCGGTACCAAAGCAGAACCGGTACCGCCGCAACCCCTGTTCAGGGCAATTGCGGTGAATCCGCTAAAGGCCAGTTAAGGGCGCCGCCCTTGAGGACGAGCCCCCTTAGCGCTGCTTATACCGACGGTCCGGCCCATACCGCCGGCGACTTGTCCCGCCGGTCCGGCTCTATGCCGCGCCGCGCTGCAGCGCCTCACACACCGCGGTGCTCTCCCGCGCCCCGAGGTCCACCGCGCGCCCGCAGTGCGCGATCCACGCCGCGACACCCTCCGGCGTCCCCGAGGCATAGCCCTCCAGGGCCGCCACATACGCCGCGCGCCCCAGTTCGGCATGTCCCACCTCGGCCGGGCAGATGGACTTCGGGTCCAGCCCGCTGCCGACCAGCACGATCCGCTCGGCGGCCCGCGCGACCAGCCCGTTGTACGAACCGAAGGGCCGCAGCGCCAACAGCTCGCCGTGCACCACCGCGGCCGTCACCAGGGCGGGGGCCTCGCTGCCGGCCAGCAGCAGCCGCGACAGCCCGTCCAGCCGCCCAGCGACCTCATTGGCGTCCGGCAGCGCCAGCTCGATGAGCGGCTCGTCCACCGGCTCGGCGCCCAGCCGCGGCCGCCCCACCGTCTCGTCCGCCGCCTCTCCCCCGGCCGCCACCAGGTGGAGCCGCGCCAGCACCCGCAGCGGCGACTGCCGCCATACGCTCAGCAGCTGCCCGGACTCGGCGGTCAGCCGCAGCGCCGCACCGACCGTCCGCGGCTCACCGTCAACACCGAAATCGGTGCGCCGCCGGACCTCTTCGAGCGCCCAGTCGGCCCCCGCGAGAGCAGCGGAACCACGCGCTCCGCGCAGCGCGGCCTCGGAGGTGACCTCATTGCTGCGGCGGCGCATGATCCGGTGCCCGTAGACCCGGTCGACGCTCTTGCGTACGGAGTCCACCGCGTCGGCGACCCCCGGGAGCGACGCCAGGGCGACGAGTGGATCGGCGCTCGCGTTCGGGGATGCGGGGGTCGTGCCCCGGGAGTGTGCAGCCATGGGTACGACCCTACGCACCACCGGGCCGGACCCCTCGAAGGAGTGGTCTTCTTCACGCAAAGCACTCACCCATCGCGATATGACGATTACCCTTGGTGAACATGAAGATCGCTTTCGTAGGCAAGGGCGGCAGCGGCAAGACGACGCTGTCCTCCCTGTTCATCCGCCACCTCGCCGCCGCCCGGCTCCCCGTGATCGCGGTGGACGCCGATATCAACCAGCATCTGGGCGCCGCCCTCGGCCTCGACGAGGCGGCCGCCGCCGCGCTCCCCGCGATGGGCGCCCATCTCCCGTTGATCAAGGACTACTTGCGCGGCAGCAACCCCCGGCTCCCCTCCGCCGAGACCATGATCAAGACCACTCCGCCCGGTGAGGGCTCCCGTCTGCTGCGGGTCTGCGAGGACAACCCCGTCTACGACGCCTGCGCCCGGACCGTGCCGCTGGACGACGGCTTCGTACGGCTGATGGCGACCGGCCCGTTCACCGAGTCCGATCTGGGCGTGGCCTGCTACCACTCCAAGGTCGGCGCGGTCGAGCTGTGCCTCAATCACCTGGTGGACGGCCGCGAGGAGTATGTCGTCGTCGATATGACGGCCGGTTCGGACTCCTTCGCCTCCGGGATGTTCACCCGCTTCGACATGACCTTCCTGGTGGCCGAGCCGACCCGTAAGGGCATCTCCGTCTACCGCCAGTACAAGGAGTACGCCCGGGACTTCGGCGTCCCCCTGAAGGTGGTGGGCAACAAGGTGCAGGGCCCGGACGACCTGGCGTATCTGCGCGCCGAGGTGGGTGACGACCTGCTGGTGACCGTCGGGCACTCCGACTGGGTGCGCGCCATGGAGAAGGGCCGCCAGGCCCCGTTCGCGCAGCTGGAGGAGGTCAACCGCGGTGCCCTCGAGGCGTTGCACCACGCGGCCGACGCCTCGTACGAACGCCGTGACTGGGAGCGCTACACCCGTCAGATGGTGCACTTCCACCTCAAGAACGCCGAGAGCTGGGGAAATGCCAAGACGGGCGCCGACCTGGCCGCGCAGGTCGACCCCGCCTTTGTGCTGCTGGAGGGGGCGGCTACTCCGCAACCGGCCTGATCCTCGCGTTTGCGGCGGCGGGCAGCACCGGTTCGGCCGTTCTGCCCGTCGGCCCATAGGGGGCGCCGGTGAGATACGCCCAGCCGCCGTCCGGCGCCTCGCCGACCGGCAGTTCCTGCAGCCTGGCCAACACCTGCGGCTGCTGCGCATCCAGCCAGTCGGCCAGCTGCTTGAAGCTGACGCACCGGACGCCCTTCCTGAGGCAGATGGTCTTGATGGCCTTCTCGACGGCAGCCATATAGGTGCCGCCGTTCCAGGACTCGAAGTGGTCGCCGATAAACAGTGGTGCGCGGTTGCCGTGATAGGCGCGCTCGAAGCCCGCCATGACGCCGGCGAGCATCTGCCGGCCCCAGGTGGCGTGCAGCGCGCGGCTGCCGTCGGTGGTGCCGGACTGGTTGGCGAGGAAGTTGTAGTCCATCGAGAGGATCTCGGAGTCCCGGCCGGGCAGCGGTATCGCCTGCAGCGGGAAGTCCCAGATGCCGTCGGTCCGGTGCGGCCAGGTCTGCAGTCCGCCGGACGAGCTGGCGTCGTAGCGGAAGCCCATCTCCCGGGCGGCGGGGAGCAGATTGCGCTGCCCCTCCAGGCACGGCGCCCGCCCGCCGACCAGTTCCCTGGAGTAGTCGAACGGCAGCGGCCGCTCGGATATCAGGCCCGAGTTGGTCTTCCAGTGCTTGACGAACCCCTCGGCCTGCTCGATCTCGCTGATCCATTCGTCCGGCGTCCAGACGCGGCCGCCACGAGGGCCGCAGAAGTGGCCGTTGAAGTGCGTGCCTATCTCGTGGCCCTCCTGCCAGGCGCCGCGCAACTGCGTCACGGTGTCCTTGATTCCCCGGACGTCGTTGAAGCCGATCGCCGAGGTGCCGGGGGCGTGCCGGGGCGGGGTGTACAGGTCCCGTCTGGCCTCCGGGAGCAGGTAGACGCCGCTGAGGAAGAACGTCATGGTCGCCTGGTACTTCCTACCGACCGCGCGGAAGTGCGAGAACAGTTTCTGGCTGTCCTCGCCCGCGCCGTCCCAGGAGAACACCACGAACTGCGGGGGCCGTTTGCCCGGCTCGAGGCGCAGGGGGGTGGGCTGATGCGGCTGCTCTCCGGTGTAGGCGGTCGAGCCGTCGCCGATGAGCCGGACCGTCTGTGCGGAGGCGGGCGGCGCCGCGCGTCCCTTTCCGGTGTGCTGCGGTGGGCCGCTGCGCGATGACCCGCCGCAGCCGGCTATCGCGGCCAGCGCCACCGCCGTCGCTATGGACGCCGTGACCTTCGCCGGTGGCGCCATTGGCCCACCTCATTCCCGGTGCCGCGGCACCTTCCGAGTGATTCCGAGCGCTTCCGAGTGATTAATCGGAAGGACTACCCCAAAACGCCCGCACCTTAAGAGGAGGGCGAAAAAGCCAGTCGAATAGTCATTTAATTCACTCAATGGAGTGAGCGACTGCCTCATATGCCCGAAAAAGCTTCTCTTTGTCTTTACGTGACATTACGATCCATTTACCGATGCTTGAGAGTGACCGGACCGTCACCCATCGCGACGTCCACCCGGTCGGCTCGCGTCCCGCCGCAGTACACCGCCGCCCACGATCGCGCCCCGCGCGACCGCGCCGCCCCGGAGGAGACGGGAATGTCGCAGATCGAGAAGTCGCCGCCGCCCAAGCCGCGCGCCCCGCACCCCACCGAGAACCCGCCCGAGACCCGTACGGACCCCGTATCCGAGCCGCGCGCCAAGAGGGCCGGCCTCCCGGCGCTGCGCCGGGACCTCTCCGCCTCGATCGTCGTCTTCCTGCTCGCCGTTCCGCTGTCGCTCGGCATCGCCCTCGCCACCGGTGCCCCGCCGCAGGCCGGCCTGATCGCCGCGGCCGTCGGCGGCATCGTCGCGGGGCTGCTGGGCGGTGCCCCGCTCCAGGTCAGCGGCGCGGCCACCGGCCTCCTGGTGGTCACCGCCGACCTCGTCCAGCGCTACGGCTGGCGCGCCACCTGCGCCATCACCGCCCTTGCCGGGCTCGTCCAACTCGCCCTCGGGGTGCTGCGGGTGGCCCGCGCGGCGCTGGCCGTCAGCCCGGCGATCGTGCACGGCATGCTCGCCGGGATCGGCGTGACCATCGCCGTCGGACAGCTCCATGTGGTGCTCGGCGGCCGCCCGGACAGCTCGGCGCTCGACAACGCCGCCGCGCTGCCGCGCCAGCTGGAGCACCCGCACACCGCCGCACTGCTGATCGGCGCCGTCACCGTCGCCGTACTGGCCGGCTGGAAGCATCTGCCGGGCCGCGGCGGGCGCTGGGCACGGGCCGTCCCGGCTCCGCTGGCCGCCGTCCTTGCCGCTACGGCCGTCAGTACGGGGACGGCGGTGCCGCGGGTCGATCTGCCGTCCTGGCGACTGCCCGAACTGCCCGCGCTGCCGGACGCCTCCTGGCCGGCCGTCGCCGCCGCGGTGCTGACCGTCACCCTGGTGGCCAGCATGGAGTCGCTGCTGTCCGCGGTGGCGGTGGACCGCCTCGCGGCCGAGCAGCCCGGCGCCCCACAGGGCCGTTCGCACCTCAACCGCGAGCTGGCCGGCCAGGGCGTCGCCAATGCCGTCTCCGGGCTGCTGGGCGGCATGCCCGTCTCCGGTGGCGCGATGCGCGGCTCGGCGAATGTGAAGGCGGGCGCGGAAGGCCGGCGCGCCACCGTGCTGCACGGCGTCTGGGTGCTGCTCTGCGCGGGCCTGCTGGCCGGGACGCTGGAGCTGATCCCGCTGGCCTCGCTCGCCGCCCTGGTGATGGTCGTCGGCGTACGCATGGTGAGCTTTGCGCACATCCGCCATGTGCAGCGGCACCGCGAATTCCCGGTGTACGCCGCCACCTTGGGCGCGGTCGTGATTCTGGGCGTACTGCAGGGCGTGGCAACCGGAATCGCGGTCGCGGTGTTTCTTGCACTGAGGCGGCTGACCCACACACGCATTGCCGTGACCGAGGAGGAGGACTGCCACCGGGTGCGGGTCAGCGGACAGTTGACGTTCCTGGCGGTGCCGCGGCTGACGCGGGCGCTGGCGCTGGTGCCGGCCCGCGCCAATGTCGTCGTCGAGCTGTGCGGCTCGTTCATGGACCATGCCGCCTACGAGGCGCTGCGGTCCTGGTCCGCCGGGCACCGGGCGCACGGCGGCTGGGTCACCCTCGGCGGCCGCTCGGGCCGCCCGATCGCCGAGCCCGCCAGCGCGCACTCCTGCCGCCCGTGGACGCCGTGGCGCAACCACCACTGCACCCGGCCCGCCCCGGCCCGCGCCTCGGCGCCGGAGAGCAGCGGCAGCCAATTGCTGGGCGGGGTCAGCGCGTTCCAGCGCCACACGGCGCCTCTGGTGCGCGAGGAGCTGGCACGGCTGGCGCGCGAGGGCCAGCGGCCCACCCAGCTGTTTCTGACCTGCGCCGATTCCCGGCTGGTCACGAGCATGATCACGTCCAGCGGTCCGGGCGACCTGTTCACCGTACGCAATGTGGGCAATCTGATGCCGCCCCCCGGCTCGGACGCCTCCTGCGACTCCGTGGCGGCGGCGATCGAGTACGCGGTGGAGGTGCTGCGGGTCGGCTCGATCACGGTGTGCGGCCATTCGGGGTGCGGCGCGATGGGGGCGCTGCTGGCCTCCGCCGCACCGGACGAGACCGAGCCGACCCCGCTCGCCCGGTGGCTGCGGCACGGCCACCCGAGCCTGGCCCGTATGGCGCGCATCGGACGGCTCGGCCGGGGCGAAGTCGCCCTCAACAACCGGCCGGTGACCGATGACCAGGAACGGCTGGCGCTCGTCAATGTCCTGCAGCAGCTCGACCACCTGCGGGCACACCCGTGTGTGGCCCGCCGGGTGGCGGAGGGCTCGCTCGCGCTGCACGGCATGTATTTCCATGTCGGCGACGCGCAGGCGTATGTGCTCGACGAGGCCTCCGGGCGGTTCTCGGCGGTACGCGGCGAGCCGGCGTCGGCCAGGGTCTGACCTGCGCGGCGGCCACCGAACGGCCCTCCGGGGCAGGAGATTCTGACAGGTCTACACCAATAGTTTTCCACAGCCCTTGTCACGGCCGGGCGCGGGCTGATGAGCTATGGCCCGGGACACATCGGACGCCCCTGGGAATGGGAGAAGTCGTGAGCAACGAAAGCCTGGCCAACCTGCTGAAAGAGGAGCGACGGTTCGCACCGCCCGCCGATCTGGCCGCGCATGCCAACGTCACGGCTGCCGCGTACGAACAGGCCGCGGCGGACCGGCTGGGCTTCTGGGCCGAGCAGGCCAAACGCCTCAACTGGGCGGTGGAGCCCACCGAAACACTCGACTGGTCCAACGCGCCCTTCGCAAAGTGGTTCGCCGACGGGAAGCTCAACGTCGCGTACAACTGCGTGGACCGGCATGTGGAGAACGGCCTCGGCGAGCGGGTCGCCCTCCACTTCGAGGGCGAGGGCGGCGACACCCGCACGATCACCTACGCCGAACTCCAGCGTGAGGTCTCCAAGGCCGCCAACGCCCTGATCGAGCTGGGCGTGCAGACCGGCGACCGGGTGGCCATCTACATGCCGATGATCCCGGAGACGGTCATCGCCATGCTGGCCTGCGCCCGCCTGGGCGCCCCGCACTCCGTCGTCTTCGGCGGCTTCTCGGCGGAAGCGCTGGCGACCCGCATCGAGGATGCCGACGCCCGGGTCGTCATCACCGCGGACGGCGGCTACCGGCGCGGCAAGCCCAGCGCACTCAAGCCGGCCGTGGACGACGCCATCGAGCGCGTGGACCGGGTGCGCCACGTCCTCGTCGTCCGCCGCACCGGCCAGTCCCTCGAAGAGGCAGGAGGGACCTGGAACAACGACCGGGACGTGTGGTGGCACGAGATCGTCGAGCGGCAGAGCGAGACGCACACGCCCGAGGCGTTCGACGCCGAGCACCCGCTGTTCATCCTCTACACCTCCGGGACGACGGGTAAGCCCAAGGGCATCCTGCACACGACCGGCGGCTACCTCACCCAGGTCTCGTACACCCACCACGCCGTCTTCGACCTCAAGCCGGAGACCGACGTCTTCTGGTGCACCGCCGACGTCGGCTGGGTGACCGGCCACTCGTACATCACCTACGGTCCGCTCTCCAACGGCGCGACCCAGGTGCTCTACGAGGGCACGCCCGACACCCCGCACCAGGGCCGCTGGTGGGAGATCGTCCAGAAGTACGGCGTGACGATCCTCTACACCGCCCCCACCGCGATCCGCGCCTGCATGAAGTGGGGCGACGACATCCCGGCGAAGTTCGACCTGTCGTCGCTGCGGGTCCTCGGGTCGGTCGGCGAGCCGATCAACCCCGAGGCATGGATGTGGTACCGCAAGCACATCGGGGCGGATGCCACGCCGGTCGTCGACACCTGGTGGCAGACCGAGACCGGCGCGATGATGCTCAGCCCGCTGCCCGGCGTCACGGAGACCAAGCCGGGCTCGGCGCAGCTGCCGCTGCCCGGCATCGCGGCGACCGTCGTGGACGACGACGCCAACGAGGTCCCGGACGGCGCCGGCGGCTATCTCGTCCTCACCGAGCCGTGGCCGTCGATGCTGCGCACCATCTGGGGCGACGACCAGCGCTATCTGGACACGTACTGGTCCCGCTTCGAGGGCAAGTACTTCGCGGGCGACGGCGCCAAGAAGGACGAGGACGGCGACATCTGGCTGCTGGGCCGGGTGGACGACGTCATGCTCGTCTCCGGGCACAACATCTCCACCACCGAGGTGGAGTCGGCGCTGGTGTCGCACCCGAAGGTCGCCGAGGCCGCGGTCGTCGGCGCCACCGACCCGCAGACCACCCAGGCCATCTGCGCCTTCGTCATCCTGCGCGGCGGGGCGACGGAGGACGAGGGCCTGGTCGACGAGCTGCGCGCGCATGTCGCCCAGCAGCTCGGCCCGATCGCCAAGCCCAAGCGGATCCTGCCGGTCGCGGAGCTGCCCAAGACCCGCTCCGGCAAGATCATGCGGCGGCTGCTGCGCGATGTGGCCGAGAACCGCGACCTCGGTGATGTCACCACGCTCACCGACTCCACGGTCATGGACCTGATCCAGGCGAAGCTGCCGGGCGCGGCCAGCGAGGACTGAGCCGGACGGCTCACGGAGGGGCACCGGGCTGTAGTGGCCCGGTGCCCCTCCGTCGCACTCCGGCGGCCGGGCGCCCGTTATACCCGTAAAGTGAGGGCCACTGGATCACCCCTTGCACCCGCCGGTAAAGTAGTGAGCGCGTTAATGACACGCAAAGAATTTCAGGGTGCGCCGGGAAGTCTGGTCGGCAACTGCAACAGCCGTACACAGCTGCCGAATTGACCGGAGGCCATTCCGTGAGCGCGCCCCACAACCGTCGTTCCATTTTCCTTGGGCGGATGTCACTGCCCGAGCGGAACTTCATCGCGGACGCGCTGCGCGCGGAAACCGTCGGCGGTGTCCTGCTCCTCGTCGCCGCCGTCGCGGCCCTGATCTGGGCAAACACCCTCAGCGGCAGCTATGAGGCGATCCGCGACTTCCACCTCGGGCCCGCCTCGCTGGGCCTGGACCTGTCCGTCCAGCACTGGGCCGCCAACGGCCTGCTCGCGCTCTTCTTCTTCGTGGCCGGTATCGAGCTCAAGCGTGAACTCGTCGCCGGCGAACTGCGCGACCCCAAGGCCGCCGCCCTCCCGGTGATCGCCGCGATCTGCGGGATGGCGATGCCCGCGATCGTCTACGCCGTGGTCAACGCCATCGGCGGCGGCTCGCTCCAGGGCTGGGCCGTCCCCACCGCCACCGACATCGCCTTCGCGCTCGCCGTCCTGGCCGTCATCGGCACGTCCCTGCCGTCCGCGCTGCGCGCCTTCCTGCTCACCCTCGCCGTCGTCGACGACCTCTTCGCGATCCTGATCATCGCGGTCTTCTTCACCTCAAAGATCAATTTCCTGGCGCTCGGCTTCGCCGTCATCGGCCTGGCGATCTTCTATCTGCTGCTCCGCAAGGGCGTTCGCGGCTGGTACATCTACCTCCCGCTCGCGCTGATCATCTGGGGCCTGATGGAGAACAGCGGGGTGCACGCCACCATCGCGGGCGTCGCCATGGGTCTGATGCTGCGCTGCCACCGCCACGACGGTGAGCGCCACTCCCCCGGCGAGCACATCGAGCACCTGGTCCGCCCGCTCTCGGCCGGCCTCGCGGTGCCGCTGTTCGCCCTCTTCTCCGCGGGCGTGTCCATCTCCGACGGCGCGGTCCACGACGTCTTCACCCGGCCCGAGACGCTCGGCGTCGTCCTCGGCCTGGTGGTCGGCAAAGCGCTGGGGGTCTTCGGCGGCACCTGGGCCACCGCCCGCTTCACCAAGGCGGAACTCAACCCCGACCTCAAGTGGCCGGATGTCTTCGCCGTCGCCACCCTGGCCGGAATCGGGTTCACGGTCTCGCTGCTCATCGGCGAACTGGCCTTCTCCGACGACCTCGCACTGGCCGCCGAGATCAAGGCATCGGTGCTGATCGGCTCGCTGCTCGCCGCCGTATTCGCCGCCGTACTCCTCAAGTTGCGGAACAACAAGTACCGCAAGCTGTGCGAGGAGGAGGAGCGGGACGAGGACCGCGACGGCATCCCCGACATCTACGAACTCGACAAGCCCGAGTACCACCTGCGGATGGCCGCGATCCTCGAGGCAAGGGCCGCCGAACACCGCCGCCTTGCCGAAGTAGCCGCCGACCCCCACGCCGGAGACGATGGTCCGGCATGATCTGAGAGGCTTTGCCATCCGGGCGAAGAGAAGAGGGAGACGGCGATGAGCGCAGCCGACGGCAGCACGGACCGCAGCCTCGGGCAACTGGTGGCCACGGCCACCGCCGAGATGTCCGCACTGGTGCACGACGAGATCGCGCTGGCCAAGGCGGAGTTGAGGCAGGACGCCAAGCGGGCCGGCATCGGCGGCGCCGCCTTCATGGTGGCGGGCTCGCTGGCGCTGTTCGCGCTGCCGGTGCTCAGCTTCGCGGCGGCGTACGGTATCCACAACCTCGGCCTCGGGCTCGCCTGGTCCTTTCTGATCGTGGGCGGCGCCTTCCTGGTCCTCGCCGGCCTGCTGGTCCTCATCGCGATGGCCAAGGTCAAGAAGATCAAGAAGCCGGAGAAGTCGATCATCTCCGCCAGGGAGACCGCGGCCGTACTGCAGAAGGCCAAGCCGCACCCGCGCGTCGCGCCGGACCACCCGGCCCTGGAGTCTGTGACACGCTCGTCGGTATGACAGCCCCTGACAGCACCGCCTCGGTCGTACGGCTCGACGTCCCCGGCGCGAGAGAGGTGGCACACCGGGACGTCGCGGCGAACGGCGCGCGTTTCCACATCGCCGAGATGGGCGACGGCCCCCTGGTGCTGCTGCTGCACGGCTTCCCGCAGTTCTGGTGGACCTGGCGCCACCAGCTCCCCGCGCTCGCCGACGCGGGCTTCCGGGCGGTCGCGATGGACCTGCGCGGCGTCGGCGGCAGCGACCGCACCCCGCGCGGCTACGACCCGGCGAACCTCGCCCTCGACATCACCGGGGTCGTACGGTCCCTGGGCGAGCCGGACGCCGCGCTGGTCGGGCACGACCTGGGCGGCTACCTCGCCTGGACGGCGGCGGTGATGCGGCCCAAGCTGGTGCGCCGGCTCGCGGTGTCCTCGATGCCGCACCCGCGGCGGTGGCGCTCGTCGATGCTCGCCGACGTACGGCAGAGCACCCGCAGCTCGCACATCTGGAACTTCCAGCGGCCCTGGCTGCCCGAACGCCGGCTGACCGCGGACGACGCGGCGCTGGTCGGCCGCATGATCCGCGACTGGTCCGGGCCCCGGCCGCCCGAGGACGACGCCGTCGAGGTCTATCAGCGAGCGATGAGCATCCCCTCGACGGCGCACTGCGCGATCGAGCCGTACCGCTGGATGGTGCGCTCGATGGCCCGTCCGGACGGTATCCAGTTCAACCGCCGCATGAAGATGCCGGTACGGGTCCCGACGCTGCATCTGCACGGCTCCCTCGACCCGGTGATGCGCACCCGCAGCGCGGCCGGCTCCGGCGAGTACGTGGAGGCCCCGTACCGGTGGCGGCTCTTCGACGGGCTGGGGCACTTCCCGCACGAGGAGGACCCGGCGGCGTTCTCCACGGAGCTGATCAACTGGCTCAAGGACCCCGAACCGGACCGCTGACCGCGAGCGCCCGGCCGGCCTCTGTGGCGGGACCCACCACGGCGCCCCGAACCGTACCGCTGAGCGAACGCCGTACGCCGCTGAACGGAGCAAGCCGGAGAGTTCGGCATGGTCCGTTCGCCGCTACGCCGAACGTTCGTATGACGAACGGCCAATTGCCTGGCGCATAGGCCAATTGGCGGCTCGCAGGGCGGTTACGGACCTTGGGGCACGGGCAGTGTCGTGGGTATGGGCTGGACGCACGACTACCGTGACGTGGCACGCAACCGCCGCAGCAGTGCCGCTGCAGTGGGCACTCGGGAGAGGGAAGCCCCGGATCTCAGGTCCGACGGCTCCCCCGAACCCGCGCACCCGATGGGCATTCCGCTCATCCTGCGCCGCAGAGCGCGCTGGATGAGTGCGCGTCTGCGCCATCCCCGAAGCTGAGCCGCCGCGCCCCGGCACGCGCCCGGCGCGGGAAACCTCCGTTCCCCGCGCCGCTCGCAGCGCCGGCCCGCCTCAGATCGCGCAGCCCTGGCTGTTGACCTGCCGCACGGCCGTACGCCCCTTGGTGACGTCCTCGCGGACCTCGTCGGCGGTCAGCGCATAGCCGGTGCGGGAGTCGTCCCGCGACTTCGCGAAGACGACGCCGTAGACCTCGCCCTTGGGGGTGAGCAGCGGGCCGCCGGAGTTGCCCTGCCGGACCGTGGCGTAGAGGGAGTAGACGTCCCTGGCGACCGTGCCGCGGTGGTAGATGTCCGTGCCGTTGGCCTGGATGCGGTCGCGGATGCGGGCCGCACGGACGTCATAGCCGCCGTTCTCCGGGAAGCCGGCGACGATGGCGTTCTTGCCACTGCTCGCGTCCTTGCCGGCGAACTTGAGCGCCGGGGCGTTCAGCGAGGGCACGTCCAGGACGGCGATATCGCGCCGCCAGTCGTAGAGCACCACCTTGGCGTCGTACTGGCGCCCCTCGCCGCCCACCTGGACGGTCGGCCGGGTGACGCCCCCCACGACATGCGCATTGGTCATGACGCGGTGCCTGCCGAAGACGAACCCGCTGCCTTCGAGGACCTTGCCGCAGCTGGGCGCCGTACCGACGATCTTGACGATGCTGCGCCGGGCGTCCTCCGCCACCGGGCCGCCCGCCAGCCTGGGGTCGGGCGCGGGCACGGACGTGATCGGCTCGTTGGAGAACGGCGTGAAGACCTGCGGGAAGCCGTTCTGCGCGAGCGCGGTGGAGAAGTCCGCGAACCAGGTGTTGGCCGCCTGCGGCAGCACTCTGGACACACCGAACAGCACCTTGGAGTTACGGACCTCCTTGCCCAGCGTCGGCAGCGAGGTCCCGGCCAGGGCCGAGCCGATCAGCCAGGCGACCAGCAGCATCGCCAGGACGTTGACCAGCGCGCCGCCGGTCGCGTCCAGTGCCCGCGCCGGTGACCAGGTGATGTGGCGGCGCAGTTTGTTGCCCAGATGGGTGGTGAGGGCCTGGCCCACCGAGGCACACACGATCACGATGGCGACCGCCGCGATGGCTGCGAAGGTGCCGGGCGTCGCGTCGCCGGTGATCTCGTTCCAGATCAACGGCAGCAGAAAGACCGCGATCAGACCGCCCCCGAGGAAGCCGATCACGGACAGGATGCCGACGACAAAGCCTTGCCGATAGCCGACGATCGCGAACCACACGGCGGCGACCAGCAGCAGGATGTCCAGGACGTTCACGCCGGACACCGTCTCACGAGCGCCAGTCGAGCGGGACGTGCTTGTCACGGTCCCACGGAATCTCCCAGCCCGCGTAATGCAGGATCCGGTCGATGACACCGGCCGTAAAGCCCCAGACCAGGGCGTCCTCGACCAGGAACGCCGGGCCGGTGTGACCGCTGGGGTGACGCGTGGTGACCCGGTGACCCGGATCCGTGAGATCCGCCACGGGAACCGTGAAGACCCGGGCAGTCTCCGCCTGGTCCACCGCGCCCACCGGGCTCGGCTCGCGCCACCAGCCCAGCACGGGTGTCACCACGAAGCCGCTGACCGGGATGTAGACCCGCGGCAGCACGCCGAAGACCTGGACACCCGCCGGATCGAGGCCGGTCTCCTCCTGGGCCTCGCGCAGCGCCGCCCGCACCGGGCCGCGCCCCTCGGGATCGCCGTCCTCCGGGTCGAGGGCGCCGCCGGGGAAGGACGGCTGACCGGCGTGCGAGCGCAGGGTGCCGGCGCGCTCCATCAGGAGCAGCTCGGGGCCGCGGAGGCCATGACCGAAGAGGATCAGCACCGCGGACTGCCGGCCGCCGCTCTCGGGCGGCAGGAAGCGGCTTAGCTGCCGCGGCTCTATCGTCGCGGCAGCCTTGGCCACCGGGGCCAGCCATTCGGGCAGGCCGTCGGCCGTGACGGTGACCTCCCGGCCGTACGCGGTCCCCGCGCGGGTCCCGGATTCCTCGCCGTACTGCTCCCGTGCACTCGTCATACGCGCCCCCTCAGGCCCTGGCATCAATGATCGGTCCCCCGGTCGGGGTCACCCTGTGGTCGCCGCGGCTGCCGTCATGGAGCCGCCATCGGGGACGCGGGCTGCCCCGGATAGTCGGCCGGCGGTTTCAGCCGCTGCCCCGGCTGGCCGCCCAGCTCGTACTTCAGCAGCTTCTTCGCCTTCTCCGGGTCCGTCTCGCCCTCGCCGTACGCGGGGCACAGCGGGGCGATGGCGCAGGCGCCACAGGCGGGCTTACGGGAGTGGCAGACGCGGCGGCCGTGGAAGACGACGCGGTGCGAGAGCATCGTCCACTCGCTCTTGGGGAAGATCGCGGCGACGTCCGCCTCGACCTTCTCGGCATCCTCCTGGGCGGTCCAGCCGAAGCGGCGCGCAAGGCGGCCGAAGTGCGTGTCGACGGTGATCCCCGGGACGCCGAAGGCGTTGCCCAGCACGACATTGGCGGTCTTGCGGCCGACACCGGGCAGCGTGACGAGATCCTCCAGGCGGCCGGGCACCTCGCCGCCGAAGCGGTCGCGCAGCGCCGTCGACAGCCCGAGCAGCGACTTGGTCTTGGCCCGGAAGAAGCCCGTCGGCCGGATCAGCTCCTCCAGCCGCTCCGGGTCCATCGCCGCCATGTCCTCGGGCGTCGGGCAGACCGCGAACAGGCGCGGGGTGGTCTGGTTGACCCGCAGGTCGGTGGTCTGCGCCGACAGCACCGTGGCAACCAGGAGATCGAAGGGATTGGTGAAGTCCAGCTCGGGATGAGCGTACGGATACAGCTCGGCCAGCTCCCGGTTGATCCGCCGCGCCCGCCGCACCATGGCGACCCGCGACTCGGGCTTGCGGGCGGGGGCCTTCTTGGCGGGGGCGGCTTTCTTTGCGGCGGCGGTCTTCTTCGCCGGGGCGGCCTTCTTCGCCGGGGCGGTCCTCTTCGCCGGGGCGGTCCTCTTCGCGGCAGCCGCAGCCTTCTTCGCGGCGGGCGCCTTGGCCACGGCGGCCTTCTTCGTCGCCGCGTCCTTCGTCGTCACGGCCTTCTTGGCCACGGCCTTCTCGGCGGTGTTCCGCGCAGTCGTCTTCGCGGTCTTCCCGGTGGCGCTCTTGGCGGCCGCCGGCTTCGCGGGCGGGGTTTCCTTCACGGCGGCCTTCTTCCCTGCCGAGGTCTTGCCTAGCGGGCTCTTGGGTGCGGAGGTCTGGGCGGTCGCGCCCGCCGGTATCGTCCGCGACGCGCCGGACCGCTGCTCCGCCGCCTCCTGGCCGGACGTCACCCTGGAGAGGGATTTGCTACTTTTATCCGCATTCGCCGCATCGGTGGACGGGTGTTCGCCCACAGCGGAATCGCCCACGGTACTCACTCACTCAGCCCCCCAGTCCCGTGCTCTCACTGGCGTATTGGACACTCGGCCAGACTAAAGCCACCCACTGACATCCGCCCCGACCACTGTGATTCGTGACCCCAATCGGCCCCCTGCCTTACGGCGTGCGGCACCGGTCCGGCAAACTTGTGATTGATCGCACTGTTTTGCATTCCGGCATGATGGGGACCACAGTCCCCCGGAGCATGTCGACAAGGAGAGATCTCGTGGACGACGTTCTGCGGCGCGCACCGCTCTTTGCGGCGCTCGATGACGAGCAGGCGGCCGAGCTGCGCGCCTCAATGGGAGAGGTCACGCTCGCCCGCGGCGACGCCCTGTTCCACGAAGGGGACCCCGGCGACCGCCTCTACGTGGTCACCGAGGGCAAGGTGAAGCTGCACCGCACCTCCCCGGACGGCCGCGAGAACATGCTCGCCGTCCTGGGCCCCGGCGAGCTGATCGGTGAGCTCTCGCTCTTCGACCCGGGCCCGCGCACGGCCACCGCCTCCGCGCTCACCGAGGTCAAGCTCCTCGGCCTGGGCCACGGCGACCTTCAGCCCTGGCTCAACGCCCGCCCCGAGGTCGCCACGGCCCTGCTGCGCGCCGTTGCCCGCCGCCTGCGCAAGACCAACGACCAGATGTCCGACCTGGTCTTTTCCGACGTACCGGGCCGCGTGGCACGCGCCCTCCTGGACCTGTCGCGCCGCTTCGGCGTCCAGTCCGAGGAAGGCATCCACGTCGTCCACGATCTGACGCAGGAAGAGCTGGCCCAGCTGGTCGGTGCCTCCCGCGAGACCGTCAACAAGGCCCTCGCCGACTTCGCCGGCCGCGGCTGGCTCCGCCTGGAGGCCCGCGCCGTGATCCTCCTGGACGTCGAGCGACTGGCCAAGCGGTCGCGCTGACACCGGCTCGCCAAAAGCCTTGCGAAGGGCCCCGCTCCGGCGGGGCCCTTCGTCATGCCGGCGCCACCTCGGCCACCCCTACCCCACCGGCTCCTGCTGCGTGGCGCAATGGATCCCGCCGCCGCCCTCCGCGATCATGTCGACCGGAATCTGCCGGATCTCCCGGCCCGGATAGAGCTCGCGCAGCGTCCCGGCGGCGCGGTCGTCGGCCGTACGGTCGCCGAAGCGGGGCACGATCACCGCCCCATTGGCGACGTAGTAGTTGACGTACGAGCCCAGGAACTCCGGGCCGCGCCTGCCCGCCTCCGAGGCGTCCGGCAGGTCGATGAGGCGGAGCCGACGGCCCGCGGCGTCCGTGGCCTGTTCCAGGGCCGTACGGGCCTGTTCGTGGACCCGCTGCCATACCGGGGGCGCATCGGGCGCCGGGCTGCCCAGGACGACCACACCGGGCTCGGCGAAGCGGGCCAGGGCGTCGATGTGGCAGTCGGTGATGTCTTCACCGCGTACGCCCTCGGTCCAGATGACGGTGCGTACGCCGAGCGCCTGCCGCAGCGCCTGTTCGATATCGGTGCGCGAACGGCCCGGATTACGGTTGGGGTTGACCAGCGAGCTCTCGGTGGCCAGCAGGGTCCCCTCGCCGTCGGCCTCCAGGGAGCCGCCCTCCGCGGTGATCCCGGCGGGGATCCGGAGCCTCCCGGCGCACTCCAGGAGGCGGCGGGCGACCTGGCTGTCCCGGGGATGGTCCTGTTTTCCGCCCCACCCGTTGAAGCCCAGGTCGACGCCCGCCACTCCACCGGGGCCCGTCACAAAGACCGGCCCGCTGTCCCGCACCCACAGGTCGTCCACCGGGACGGGCATGATCTCCACCCCGGAGCCGTCCGGTCCGGCCGCCCCACAAGCCTTGCGGGCCCGCCGTTCCTCCGCCGGGGCGGCCAGCAGCGTCACCGGCTCGTACGCGGCGATGGTCCGGGCCAGCCGGGCGATGTCCTGTTGGACGGCGGGGGTGTCGGCGCCCCATACGGAACCGGCAGGCGGCCAGGCCAGGTACGTACGGGCATGCGGCACGGTCTCGGCGGGCATCGCCCAGGCGCCCGCAGCCCCGGCCCCGGCCCCGGCCCCGTACGGAAGTTCGGTCACGGCAGGCTCCGGCTCGTCCACGGGTCAGATCAGCCCATGCTCGCCCAGATAGTCCAACTGCGCCCGTACCGACAGCTCCGCGGCCGGCCACAGGGAACGATCGACGTCGGCGTACACACTGGCGACGACCTCGGCGGGCATACGGTGGCCGGCCTCGACCGCGGTCTCCACCTGGGCGAGCCGGTGCGCGCGGTGCGCCAGATAGAACTCCACCGCCCCCTGGGCGTCGTTCAGCACCGGACCGTGGCCGGGAAGGACCGTCGCCACGCCGTCGTCCACGGTGAGGGAGCGCAGCCGCCGCAGCGAGTCCAGGTAGTCGCCCAGCCGGCCATCGGGGTGCGCGACCATGGTGGTGCCGCGTCCCAGGATCGTGTCTCCGGTGAGGACCGCGGCATCGGCCGGGAGGTGGAAGGAGAGCGAGTCCGCGGTGTGGCCCGGCGTGGGCACCACGCGCATCTCCAGGCCGCCGGTGGTGATGACATCGCCGGCCGCCAGTCCTTCGCCGCCCAGCCGCAGCGCCGGGTCCAGGGCCCGTACGGCCGAACGGGTCAGCGCGGCGAACCGGGCGGCGCCGTCGGCGTGGTCGGGGTGACCGTGGGTCAGCAGGGTCAGCGCGATGCGCTTGCCGGCCCGTTCGGCGGTGTCGACGACCGCCTGGAGGTGGGCCTCGTCGAGCGGCCCGGGGTCGATGACGACGGCGAGATCGGAGTCCGGCTCGGCGACGATCCAGGTGTTGGTGCCGTCCAGGGTCATCGCCGACGGGTTCGGCGCCAGCACACAGTGGGCGCGTGCGGTGGCCTGTCCGGAGATCGCTCCGCCGCGGGGCTGGCCGGGAAGAGCGGCTGCGTCGGTCATGCGGGGGTGTCTCCCGAGGGGCTCGTGGTGTCAGAGGAGTTCTTGGCGCCTGAGGGACCGTCGGAATCGCCGTCCCCCGGGCCGTCGTCGGTCGTGATGTGCTTGGTGAACTCGTCGTGCCCCGGCCAGCTCAGGACGATCTCGCCGCCCACCAGGCGCGCGCGGGCCAGCACCGGCGTCAGGTCCTGCGCCTCCGCCGCGGCCAGCGCGTCCGCGGCCGTCCCGTACGGCTGGAGCCCGCGCAGCGTCGCGACGGTCGGCGGCATCATCAGCAGCTCGCCGCGGTCGTACCCGGCCATCGCCTCCTCCGGCCGGATCCACACCGTACGGTCGGCCTCGGTGGAGGCATTCCGGGTGCGCTGGCCCTCGGGGAGCGCGGCGACGAAGAACCAGGTGTCGTAGCGCCGCGGCTCGAACTCCGGGGTGATCCAGCGCGCCCAGGCGCCCAGCAGATCGGAGCGCAGCACCAGGCCGCGGCGGCCCAGGAAGTCGGCGAAGGACAGCTCGTGGGCCACCAGGGCGGCGCGGTCGGCCTCCCAGTCCGCACCGGTGGTGTCCTCGACAACGGTGTCGGCCGAGGTCCCGGCGAGCAGCACGCCCGCCTCTTCGAACGTCTCCCGTACGGCCGCGCAGACGATAGCCTGCGCGGCGGCCGGGTCGACGCCCATCCGCACCGCCCACTGGGCGCGCGACGGCCCTGCCCAGGCCACCGGGCGTTCGTCGCGCGGGTCGACGGAGCCGCCCGGATATGCGTACGCGCCTCCGGCGAAGGCCATGGAGGCGCGTCTGCGCAGCATATGGACGGCGGGGCCGCCTGCCTCGGAATCCCGCAGCAGCAGGACGGTCGCGGCCCGCCGGGGTGTGGCGGGGGTCAGCCGGCCGCTCGCGAGCGCCCGGATGCGGTCCGGCCACTCCGGCGGATACCACTGGCCATTGGTCGTCGACGACATGGCCGGATGGTATGCGCTCGCGCGCGGATGTTCGAGGGCTCCTTGGGCCCCGAGGGCGCTATTCGGCACACCCCTGACGGGTATTCGGAGCCCCCTGGAGGCTATTCCGCGATCTCGACCTGGATCTCGACCTCGACCGGCGCATCGAGCGGCAGCACCGCAACGCCGACCGCGGACCGGGCGTGCACGCCCTTGTCGCCCAGGATCTCGCCCAGCAGCTCGCTGGCACCGTTGATGACGCCCGGCTGCCCGGTGAAGTCCGGCGCGGAGGCCACGAACCCGACGACCTTCACGACCCGCTGGATCTTGTCCAGGTCGCCGACCACCGACTTCACGGCGGCCAGCGCGTTGAGCGCGCAGGTCGCGGCGAGTTCCTTGGCCCGCTCCGGGCTGATCTCGGCGCCCACCTTGCCGGTGGCCGGCAGCGCGCCGTCCACCATCGGGAGCTGGCCGGAGGTGAAGACGTACGCACCGGAGCGCACCGCCGGCTGGTACGCAGCCAGTGGCGGCACGACCTGCGGCAGCTTCAGGCCCAGCTCCGCGATCTTGTCCTCGACGGCGCTCACGCCTTCGCCCGCTTCAGGTAGGCCACCAACTGCTCGGGGTTGTTCGGGCCCGGCACGACCTGGACCAGCTCCCAGCCGTCCTCGCCCCAGGTGTCCAGAATCTGCTTCGTCGCGTGCACGAGCAGCGGCACGGTCGCGTATTCCCACTTGGTCATGGGCCGAGCGTAATACCTGTACGGGGCGCTGACGGACGCCGTCCACACCCGGGACCAAAGGTGTATTCCCGGTGCAACCCTGACTTGTCCCGGAGAAATGTTCAGCTGATCTCCGGGTCATCCCAGGCGTATCCCGTGCGTATCCGCGACACGGACTGGTTAGGCTCCTTGGCGTGAGCAGGCTCCATGTCGTCAGCGGCAAGGGCGGCACCGGCAAGACCACGGTCGCCGCCGCCCTCGCCCTCGCCCTCGCCACCGAGGGGCGCCGTACCCTCCTGGTCGAGGTCGAGGGCCGGCAGGGCATTGCCCAGGTGTTCGAGACCGAGGCGCTTCCCTACGAGGAGCGCAAGATCGCTGTGGGGCCAGGCGGCGGGGAGGTCCATGCGCTGGCCATCGACGCCGAGCGCGCCCTCCTGGACTACCTCCAGATGTTCTACAAACTGGGCGGCGCCGGCCGGGCCCTGAAGAAGCTCGGGGCGATCGACTTCGCCACGACCATCGCGCCGGGCCTGCGGGACGTCCTGCTGTCCGGCAAGGCGTGCGAGGCGGTCCGCCGTAAGGACAAGAGCGGACGGTTCGTCTACGACGCAGTGGTGATGGATGCCCCGCCGACCGGCCGCATCACCCGCTTCCTGAACGTCAACGACGAGGTGGCGGGCCTGGCGAAGATAGGCCCCGTCCACAATCAGGCGCAGGCCGTGATGCGGGTCCTCAAGTCGCCGGAGACCGCGGTCCACATGGTGACCCTCCTGGAGGAGATGCCGGTCCAGGAGACCGCCGACGGCATCGCCGAACTGCGCGCCGCCGGCATCCCGGTGGGCGGCATCGTCATCAACATGACCCGCCCCGCGCTGCTGGACAACGGCGACCTCGACATCGCCGCCCGCGGCGCGCGTACGGGCGTCGCCAAGGCGCTCTCCCAGGCCGGCCTGGGCAGCGCGCGCCGCGGCGGACTGGCCGACCGGCTGATCGACCCGCTGCTGGAGCAGGCCCGCGAACACGCCGAACGGGTCGAGCTCGAGCGCGCCGAACACGCCGAGCTGACGGCAATCGGCCTGCCCACCTACGAGTTGGAGCTGCTCCCCGAGGGAGTGGACCTCGCCGGGCTCTACCGCCTGGCGAGAGACCTGCGGAAACAGGGGCCCATATGACCTCGGACGACACCACGCTGGACACCTCGGCCCCCTGGCTCGAGGTCGATGCGCTGCTGGACGACCCGCGCACCCGCATCGTGGTGTGCTGCGGGTCGGGCGGCGTCGGCAAGACCACGACCGCCGCGGCGCTGGGCGTACGGGCCGCGGAGCGCGGCCGCAAGGTCGTCGTGCTGACCATCGACCCGGCCCGCCGGCTGGCGCAGTCGATGGGTATCTCGGAACTCGACAACGTCCCGCGGCAGGTCAAGGGCATCGACGAGACCGCAGGCGGCGAACTGCACGCGATGATGCTCGACATGAAGCGCACCTTCGACGAGATCGTCGAGGGTCATGCGGACGCCGAGCGGGCGCGCGCCATTCTGGAGAACCCCTTCTACCAGTCCCTGTCGGCCGGCTTCGCGGGCACGCAGGAATACATGGCCATGGAGAAGCTCGGCCAGCTCCGCTCCGGCGACGAATGGGACCTGATCGTCGTCGACACCCCGCCGAGCCGCTCCGCCCTGGACTTCCTGGACGCGCCCAAGCGCCTCGGTTCCTTCCTGGACGGCAAGTTCATCCGGGTCCTGATGGCGCCGGCGAAGGTCGGAGGCCGGGCCGGGATGAAATTCCTGAACGTCGGCATGTCCATGATGACGGGCACCCTCAGCAAGCTGATGGGCGGTCAACTCCTCCGGGACGTACAGACCTTCGTCGCCGCCATGGACACCATGTTCGGCGGCTTCCGCACCCGCGCGGACGCCACCTACCGGCTGCTGCAGGCGCCCGGCACTGCATTCCTCGTGGTGGCCGCGCCGGAGCGGGACGCGCTGCGCGAGGCGGCCTACTTCGTCGAGCGGCTGGCCGCCGAGCAGATGCCGCTGGCCGGTCTCGTACTGAACCGGGTGCACGGCAGCGGCGCCGCCCAACTCAGCGCGGAGCGGGCGCTGGCCGCCGCGGAGGCCCTCACGGAGCAGACCGCGGAAAGCCGCCGGGCCGAAAATCTTGAACCGGCCGGCATTGTCGATCATCACAACGGGAAGGCTCCTTCAGGAACCGCCGGCGGCCTCTCCCCCGCTGCCGCGGCGGAGCAGGAGCCACCCACGTCTGCCTCAGCGGCGCAACTCGCCGCCAGGCTGCTACGACTGCACGCGGAACGCATGCAGGTCCTCGCGCGCGAACGGCGCACACGGGACCGCTTCGCCGCGCTGCATCCCGAGGTCCCGGTGACCGAGGTCGCCGCGCTGCCCGGTGACGTCCATGACCTCGCCGGCCTGCGCGCGATCGGCGACCGTCTCGCACTGGGCCCGGCCGAAGCCGACGGCTGACCGCGACGGCCGCACCGCCACAGCTGACCGCCAAGGCCCACGGCCTCAACGGGTCACCGGCCGCTGCCGGTTAGCCGACCGCGGCATACTCGTCGAAGGTCTCGTCCTCGCAGTCCACCGGCAGGATGCCCGTGCTGCGCTCGTATTCCGTACGCGCTGTCTCCAGCAGACGACGCCATGACGTCACGGTCGGGCGGCGGCGCAGCAACGCCCTCCGCTCCCGCTCGGTCATACCGCCCCACACGCCGAACTCCACCCGGTTGTCCAGGGCGTCGGCCAGGCACTCCGTACGCACCGGACACCCGGTGCACACTGCCTTGGCGCGGTTTTGCGCCGCCCCTTGCACGAACAATTCATCCGGATCGGTAGTGCGGCAGGCTGCCTGTGCACTCCAGTCGGTTACCCAGCTCATGCTGGCGCCGTCCTCTCCCGAATCGAGGCTCCCCCACGGCGGCAAGCGGCATATTCACCGTTGCCAGTTGAGGACGTTACGGAAGGCAGGCAGGGCGCAACACCCCCTTCGGGCCCAATCTTGAATGGCCCGAACGGACTATGCGTACGCGGCAGATCACCCAACGGAGTGACCGGACGGCATACGTCGCTTTCCGCGCAAGTCCGGACACTTCACCGTGGACACACGGGATTTCTGGCGACAGAAGGGGGCAAGAGGGGCAGGGTCCGCACAGAGAGAGGGGGTTGACGAGCCGAGGCGTAACCATCCCGCTGTGGCAGGTGGGAACAGGCTAAGCGAACAGGTGCACCCCTGTCCGGCGATTCAGAACGTAGGGTTGTCCGCATGGCTAAGAAGCGCGATGGCGGGGGTCCATCCAAGATCCAGATGGCCGCCAAGTTCCTCGGTGTCAGTGTCCTGGCCGGCGCCGTGCTCGCCGGCATCGCGCTGCCCGCCGCCGGGGCCCTGGGCCTCGCGGCCAAGGGCTCGGTCGAGGGTTTCGACGACATACCGGCCAACCTGAAGACGCCACCGCTCAGCCAGCGGACCACCATCCTGGACGCCAAGGGCGGCGAGATCGCGAAGGTCTACGACCGCGACCGCACCGTGGTGGGCCTCAAGGACATGTCGCCGTACATGCAAAAGGCGATCGTCGCGATCGAGGACGCCCGCTTCTACCAGCACGGCGCCGTCGACCTGAAGGGCATCCTGCGCGCGGTCAACAAGAACGCCCAGTCCGGCGGGGTCTCCCAGGGCGCCTCGACACTGACCCAGCAGTATGTGAAGAACGTCTTCATCGAGGAGGCGGGCGACGACGCCGACAAGGTCGCGCAGGCCACCCAGCAGACGCTCGGCCGCAAGGTCAAGGAGCTCAAGTACGCGATCCAGCTGGAGAAGGAGCTCGGCAAGCGCAAGATCTTGCAGAACTACCTCAACATCACGTTCTTCGGGCAGCAGGCATACGGCGTCGAGGCCGCCTCCCAGCGGTACTTCAGCAAGCACGCCAAGGACCTGAAGCTGGAGGAGGCGGCCCTGCTGGCCGGCATCGTCCAGTCGCCGAGCCGCTACGACCCGGTCAACGACCCGCAGGAAGCGACCCGGCGGCGCAATACGGTGCTGCAGCGGATGGCCGATGTGAAGGACATCACCCGGGCCGAGGCCCACGCGGCCGCCGCGAAGCCGATCCATCTCGCGGTCAGCCGCCCCCAGAGCGGCTGCATCACCGCCACGGACGGCGCGGGCTTCTTCTGTGACTACATCCGCAAGGTCTTCCTCAACGACAAGTCCTTCGGAAAGACCCGCAAGATCCGCTCCAAGCTCTGGAGCCAGGGCGGCATGACGATTCACACCACCCTGGATCCGCAGACCCAGAA
Organism: Streptomyces sp. NPDC048483; assembly: GCF_040651455.1. Classification (NCBI taxonomy): domain Bacteria; kingdom Bacillati; phylum Actinomycetota; class Actinomycetes; order Kitasatosporales; family Streptomycetaceae; genus Streptomyces; species Streptomyces sp. NPDC048483. The sequence goes on along the minus strand of NZ_JBEZJZ010000006.1, from coordinate 23,922 downwards.
GTCCATTCAGAAGTCGGTCAGCGATCACGTCTACGCCGACGACCCGGTCGCCAGCGCCGCAACCATCGTCGAGCCGGGCACCGGCAAGATCCTCGGCATGGGCCAGTCCCTTCCGTACGGCTTCAAGCCGCACCAGACCCAGATCAACCTCTCGGTGGACCACGACATGGGCGGCGGCGCCGGCTACCAGCCCGGGTCGACCTTCAAGCCGGTGGTCGCGGCGGCCGCGCTGGAGCAGGGCACCAGCCCGTACCAGAAGTACTCCTCACCGTTCCGGATGCAGTATCCGAGCCCGGTGCAGACCTGTAACGGCGAGTGGCAGGGCACGGACGCCACCCAGAACGAGAACAAGACCGAGGTCGGCCCGTACGGCATGAAGGAAGCAACCGCGAAGTCGGTCAACACCTACTTCGTGCAGCTGATCTCCGACATGGGTATCTGCCCCGCGGTCAAGATGGCCCAGAAGATGGGCATCGAGCGGGCGGACGGCAAGCCGTTGCAGCAAGTTCCGTCGATGACGCTGGGCGTGCAGGAAATGTCGCCGCTGACGATGGCCGCCGGTTACGCCGCGTTCGCCAACAGCGGCGAGTACTGCTCCCCCGTCGCCATCGAGTCGATCACCGACCCGCGCGGCAAGGCGATGACCGTCCCGCAGACCAGCTGCCGTAGCGCGATGTCCAAGAGGACCGCGGACACCGTCAACACCCTTCTCCGGGGCGTCGTCCAGGACGGCACCGGCAAGAAGGCGGGCCTCCAGGGCCGCGACAGCGCCGGCAAGACGGGCACCAGCGACAGCCGTTACGCCGCCTGGTTCGTGGGCTACACCCCGAACGCGGCCGGCGCGGTCTGGGTCGGCGACCCGCAGCACCAGCGCAAGATGTACAACATCACCATCGGCGGCGTCACCCACGACAAGGTCTACGGCGCCGACACCCCCGGCCCCATCTGGCGCGATGCGATGACCGGCGCCCTGGCGGGCCGCCCCGCGCCGGCCCTGTCCACGGTCCCGATCAACGATCCGGACAAGGGCAAGGGCGACGGCGGCAAGGGGAAGGGCAAGCAGCGCCCCGGCCGGGGTCACGGCGGCGACAACAAGCCGGGCGGCGGATGGCACATCCCGGACTTCCCGCACTTCCCCGACGTACTGGGCGGCGGTAACGGCGGCTGGTGACCGTCCCGTCAGACGGCCGGCGGCAGCCGACGGGCCGGACCGGCCGCCACGCCGACGAGACGCAGTAGCCACGAGACGCTGTAGCTCACGAGACGCGGAAGGGGCGCCCTCCTCAAGGAGGGCGCCCCTTCTCGTGCGGTCCGGCATGCCGCCGAGGCGGCGTGGGCTCAGCCCGCCAGCAGCTTCTTGACCACCGCGGCGACCCGGCCGCCCTCGGCACGGCCCGCCACCTGCGGGTTGACGATCTTCATGACGGCGCCCATCGCCCGCGGCCCCTCGGCGCCGGCCCCCTTGGCCTCCGCCACCGCCGCCGCGACCAGCTGCTCCAGCTCGTCGTCGGTGAGCTGCTTGGGCAGATAGTCCGCGAGCACCTCACCCTCGGCAAGCTCACGCGCCGCCGATTCGGCCCGGCCGCCCTTCTCGAACGCCTCCGCGGCCTCGCGGCGCTTCTTCGCCTCCCGCGCGATGATCTTCTCGACCTCGCCGTCGGACAGCACGCGCGCCTCGGTCCCCGAGACCTCCTCCTTCTGGATCGCGGTCAGCGTGAGGCGGAGGGTGGAGGAGCGCAGCTCGTCGCGCGCCTTGATCGCGGTGGTGAGGTCGTCCTGCAGCTTGGACTTGAGCGTGGTCATGCCGTCGAGTATGCCCCCACCCACCGACAACCGCCGCGCCTTTTCCCCGCAGGCCCCGCCCCCGCGCTCCCCGGCTCCCTCGCATTCCCTTCTTCCCCCTCCCCTCTGCCACGATGGGGTCATGCGCGCGCGATACGGAGTACCCCTGACCCTGACCGCAGTCGGCGCGGCCGGCCTGGCCTACGCCGCAGGCTACGAAGTCCGCTCCTTCCGCCTCCGGCGCGTCACCGTGCCCGTACTGCCCCGCGGAATGCGGCCGTTGCGCGTCCTGCAGGTCTCCGACGTCCACATGGTCGGCGGCCAGCTCAAGAAACAGCGCTGGCTGCAGTCGCTCGCCGGGCTGCGCCCCGACTTCGTCATCAACACGGGCGACAACCTCTCCGACCCCAACGGTGTCCCGGAGGCGCTCGACGCGCTCGGCCCGCTGATGGAGTTCCCCGGTGCGTACGTCTTCGGGTCGAACGACTACTACGGCCCCAAGCTGCGCAACCCCGCCCGCTATCTGATCGAGCGGGTCCAGGGCCGGCACGGCCTCAACGGCAACGCCCCCGCCGTCGGCGTCGTCCACAACCCGTGGGAAGACCTCCGCGACGCCTTCGACGCGGCGGGCTGGGTCGGACTGTCCAATTCCCGCGGCCGCCTCAAGCTGGAGGGCATCGAGATCGCCCTGACCGGCCTGGACGACCCGCACATCAAGCGCGACCGCTACGCCGAGGTGGCCGGCGGCCCGGAATCCGGCGCCGATCTCTCCCTGGCCGTCGTCCACGCCCCCTACCTGCGCTCCCTGGACGCCTTCACCGCCGACGGCTACCCGCTGATTCTGGCGGGCCACACCCACGGCGGCCAGCTGTGCATCCCCTTCTACGGTGCCCTGGTCACCAACTGCGACATCGACACCGACCGCGTCAAGGGCCTGTCCACCCACACCACCGCCGGCCGCACCTCCTACCTCCACGTCTCCGCCGGCTGCGGCACCAACCGGTACACCCCGGTCCGCTTCGCCTGCCCCCCGGAGGCCACGCTGCTGACGCTGGTGGCGCGGGACTGAGGGCACGGTCGGCACGGGACTGAGGGCACGGTCGGCACGGGACTGAGGGGCCGGCCGACGCAGGGCCGAGGGCACGACCGACGCCCGGACCCCGGCAGCGGCCGACGCGGGGCCGACCGCCGGACGCCGATCAGGAGGGACGGGGCCGGGCAGCCCCGGCCCCGTCCCTCCCCCTACCGGGGCCCGCCCCCTACCGTGGAGGAATGTCCGATCCCACCCGGACCTCGCAGTCCACGCGCCACGCGACCGGCCCGGCCGGCGCCGCCGCCCGGACCCCGGCAGCGGCCGTCGCCCCCACCGTCCGCCGCCCCCTCGCCGCCGCCGTCCGCGCCCTGATCACCGCAACCGCCCTCACCGGCCTCGCCCTCGCGGCGCTCCGCTTCCCCGACCCGCCGCGCCTCCTCGCCGACTTCACCCTCCAGGCCAACCTCGCCGCGGCCCTCGGCTTCGCCTTCTCCGCCCATCGCGCCTGGACCGGCCGCCGCCCCGTATCCCCCCGCCTCACCGGCGCGCTCCTCGTCTTCCTCACTCTCGCCGCCCTCACCCACCACCTCACCCCACCCACCAGCACCACCAGCCCCCTCCTCGCCACGGCCACCCCCCTCGGCGCCCTCGCCGACTGGCTCCTCCTGACGGCGCCCCGCACCTTCCGCCTCCCGTACGCCTGGCAGTGGCCGCTCTACCCCCTCCTCCACCTCTCCCTCACCACCTTCCTCAGCTCCCCGCCCCGCCCCCTCTCCACCACCCTCACCATCGCCACCGCCGCCTGCCTCCTCCCCTTGATCACCATCGCGATCGACCAGGTCAGGCCCGCTCCCCCGCTCCACAGAAACCGGATTTCGCCTACGGGGATCAGTCCGCTAAAGTAGAGCTCGTTGCTTCGGGGTGTAGCGCAGCTTGGCAGCGCGCTTCGTTCGGGACGAAGAGGTCGTGGGTTCAAATCCCGCCACCCCGACTGAAGGAACACAGGTCAGAGGCACCTACGGATAACCGTAGGTGCCTCTCCTGTTTTGTGCGTGACCAACTGCGTGACCAACGCTCCGGATTCGCCTTGAAGATGCCGTCCAGCAGCGAAACAAAGCTGTGGCGTAGCTCACGCGGCGTACATTCCATGGCGTTCACCCCGTCGGCCTCCTTGATCGCTGGCGGAAGGCTCTCCGGACGGCCCCGGCCCTGCTCCTCCCAGTGCTGCCAGAGGACGTCTTTACAGCGGGCCGGGAGGGCGCGCGGCCGGATCGCCCTTGAGGAAGACGTGGTCCCACGTGAGGGCCCGCAGTTCTTCGGCACGTGCTCCCGTGAGCAGCGCCAGCGGTGGCCTCCGCTCCGTCCCAGGAGCAGATCGACGGGGGCGCCGACAGGTCGTCCGTCGAGCACGACGGCCACGGCGACACGGCCAACGAGCCCGAGGTAAACGGCGCCGCCGCCCCCTCTTCCTTCACCTCAGGCGGCGGCGCCGCCGTGTTCAAAACGGAGGTCGGCCCGTGACCCGGTGCGCGGAGACCAGGCCGTCCTCCATGGCGACAGCGACGTAGCCGTCCATCGCGTACGGCGCGAGCCCGGGCTTGTCCTCCTTGTCCTCGCCGGTAGCGGCGTCCAGGACGACAGGGCCGTTCTCCGTCGTCCCGTACACCAGCCCCTGCCGTACCAGGGTGACGGTGGGCGTCACTCGGCCCGCTGTCTCGTCGGGCAGGGACCAGCGGGTCCTGCCCGTGGCGGAGTTGTAGGCGACGGCGGCGGAATCGTCATCAGTGCACACGACGGTCTTGAGTCCGTCGTGTGCACTCGCTCGCCTCGAGTTCCTCGCCGTAGGTACGCAGGCGCTTGCCGCTCGCCGCGTCGAGGAGGGCGCCGCCGTTGCCCTTGGCGTCGAAGTCGTACCCGCCGATCATCGCGGTGGTCCTGCCGGCCGCGGCGATCCCCACGACGGAGATGGACTTGTTGACCCAGCGCTGCCGCCCGTCGTCGAAGCTCAGGCCCATCGCCATGCCGTCGTCCTCCTCCCGAAGGAGTTCCCCGACCAGGTGGCCATCCCGCCGGCCAAGCCGAAGGGCGACGCCTGCGACGGGGACACCTACGCCTGGCGCGAGGCGCGGCGGCGCGACGCGATCTGTTCCGCGGCGAGCGAGGCACCTGCTGAGACGGTGACGGTCCGGCCGCCGGGCGTGGTGGTGTGGAGGGCGCCTTGGCGAAGTGGGCGACCGAGGCGTGCGAGCTCCGACCCGCTGACGTGCCGGGCCGGAGCAGTACGACGCCTTGCCTGCCCGCGTCGGTCAGGCGAACTGGAGCATGGTCTTCCAGGTGCTGCCGCCGTAGGGGATGCTGGTGGCGGTGTTGATGCCGCCGGTCCCGTTGCCCTCGTAGAGGTGGAGGGTGCCGTCGGTCCAGATGGCCATGAGGTCGGCGATGCCATCTCCGGTGTAGTCACCGGCGGTCAGCTGGCGGACCGTGCCCCAGGTGTCGCCGCCGACCGGGACGGGGATCTGCTTGGCGACCTGGCCGGTGCCGTCACCGGGGTAGTAGTGCAGTGTGCCGTCGGACCAGACCGCCATGAGGTCGGCGATCCCGTCACCGTTGAAGTCACCGCCTGGCAGCAGCTTCACCGTGCCCCAGGTGTCTCCGCCGGTGTTCACCTTGGCCTGCGGCGCGACCTGCCCGTTCCCCTTGCCCTTGTACAGGTGCAGGGTGCCGTCGGACCAGACCGCCATGACGTCGGCGATCCCGTCACCGTCGTAGTCGCCGACGGTCAGCTGCTTCATCGTGTCCCAGGTCCTGCCGCCCTCGGTGACCGTGATCGCCGAGCCGAACTTCCCCTTGCCCTCGCCCTTGTAGAGGTGGAGGGTGCCGTCCGTCCAGATGGCCATGAGGTCGGCGATGCCGTCGTTGGTGAAGTCGCCCTTGGCGAGCTGCTTCATGGACTTCCAGCTGGTACCGCCGGTCTGTGCGATGTTCTCGCCGCTGAGCCCCTTGGCCGGGTCGCCCGGATACAGGTGCAGGGTCCCGTCGGCCCAGATCGCAGCGAGATCGGCGATGCCGTCACCCGTGACGTCGTCCTGGACTCGGAAGGCAGTCTTACGTATCCACTCGCTCAGATCGTCCACACGCACGTCGACCGCACCGGTGCGCTTCTCCCTCGCGTCGGTGCCCAGGCAGCCACCCTGCCAGGAGCGGCTGTTGACAGCGACGAGTTCCGGAATCCCGTCCTTGACGCGCAGGGCAGGACCGCCGGCGTCGCCCTGGCAGATCGTGGCCTGGTCGGAGCCGTTGAGGTTGACCGCACTGCCGGTGACGGAGTCGACGGTGAACACGGAGGAGTGCAGCTTGTCGGGCACCCATTCGGTCTTGGTGCGGCCGAAGCCCGTCACCGTCAGCTGTTCGCCCGCGGCCGGGGCGGCTGCGGCGAGCTTGGCCGGGGCGATGCCCAGGGCGCGGTGTGCGAGCTTGACCATCACCACGTCGCGGTCAGCGTGCGGCACAAGTTCGACCGCCTCCACGACCTTTCCGCCCTTCTGGGTCAGGTCGGTGCGGCCCACGGTCACGGTGGTCTTGGAGGCAGGCTTGCCGGCCTGGACCGGCTTGCCGCTGTTCGCGAAGCAACTCTTGTCGCTGAGCACCCATTGCGGGTCCACCAGCACGCCTGAGCAAGCCTGCACGTCCGCTACGTTGATCTTCGCAGTGAATGCGTAGGTCTCATCCTTGACGTCACCGCCCTGCAGGGCGGTCGCGGGGGCGGCGGTGACGAGGCAGCTTGCCAGGGTGGTGGCGGCGAGAAGACCTGTGGTCCACGCGGCGCGTGAACGCCTTCCAGGCATGTTCATTCCTTGATTGATGTTCATGTGGGTGTCCCGAGCGTGCTGCCGGCATTCTGGGAACGCGGTGCGGGTCGGGCGAGCTGGTAAATGGGGCGGGATCTACTTCCCCGTGACGATCTCCACGAGTACGTGGTTGCGCCCTGCCGGGTCGGTGGTCTCGCCGATGCCCTGCCACTTGTTCTTGCCTATGTCGTAGGACTTGGTCTTGTCATCGACGGTCATCTCGACGCGTGCGGTGTGGTCCTTGGTCTGCACTCCGGTCACGGCGGGGACTTCGAGGCTGAGGTAGCCCTTACTGCCTGTCACACGGAAACAGAAATCATCCCGATCGCGGGCGATGAACTGCAACAGGTCGGGAGAGCTACCACACTCGGCCAGCATGATGTTGCCATCTCCGCGCTTAAGTTTCAGGTTCTTCTCCGCGAGAATTTTTGCCGCGTTGGGATAGGAGAAGTCCTCGACAGCAGCAGGCATTTGGGCCGCTTCGTTGGGCGCAGGCGCTGACGGTGCCCGGGTGCCGGCTGCGTGGGCTGCTCCGGCCAGCAGCAGGGTGCCGCCGGCCAGAGCCAGGGCCAGCAGGCGCGAAGGGGTCTTCATCTATAGATCTTTCATTGAGATACAGCCCGTCTACCACCAGTTCATGGCGGAGATAGACATGCGGGAGTACGGGACCAGTCCGCCGAGGGTCACGTCCGGGCTATAGCCCACCGAACCGGCAGATCTAAACAGCTATCACCAGGCTTGCCGGATCGACAATTTCCAGGGCGTGACGAAGCTCGCATTTGCAGCTCCCGTGCATCTACCGCGAGTTGCGCTCAGGACTAAAGTCCCAAGCCGAACTTCATTCCTTGCGGCGGGAATTGACCACCCATCGAAGGAGAGCACGGAGGCATATCAGGACTTTAGTCCCCTTTTGCCTTGGCTTTAATCTATTGAGGCCGCATGTGACCATCGGATCCGGCGCCAAGCACACCCAGGAAACGACTATTAACGCGAGAAGTCGGTAGCGAATACTTGACATGAAACGGACAGATTTGATGCGCGGTCAACCGCGCCACACAGGGAAGAGATTCACGGCTCTCACCGCACTGACGGTCTCTGCAGTTCTCTTCGGGACCGTTGTCGCCGAGGCAGCTCCTCCGGCGCAGCCCGCGCTACCGGCCAATGCCCGGGCTCAGGCCGTCGACGCCTGGATGAGTGGTGACGCGGGAGTGAAGCGCGCCGCGGCCACGGCCCTGACCGGAACCGATGCGGATCTGCAGGACTTCCTGACGCGGGGACTCCATCGCGCCACCGTCGACGACGCACGCATCGCGATCCTCAAGATGCTCCCTACCTCCGGTAAGGGGGTGAGTGAAGCAGGGCAGAAGGCATTGTCCGGAAGCGATCAGGATGTTCTCGACTTCGTGAAGTCCGGGTTCGAGAAGCCCTTGCAGGATGACCGACGCGTCGCTGTGCTGCGGGCCATGAACGAAGGCGGCAAGGCCGTTGACCGGGAGGGCCAGAAGGCCCTGAACGACGGTTCGGCCAAGGCGCTGGAGGAGTTCTTCGAGAAGGGCCGGCCCAAGGCCGAGGACGAGGACAACCGAGTCCGGGTGCTGGCGCTCATGAACTCCGGCGGTCAAGCGGTGAAGCAGGCCGGCGAACGGGCAATGAACGGAACGCCGCAGGACAGAGTCCAGTTCCTGGAGACCGGGCAGCACCTGGCTCGTGCCCATGACCAGGAGCTGATGACGGTCACCCAACTCGCGGAAGCGGCCACCGCGGCGGGTAAGCATGCCAAGGCCGAGACCGAAGAGGCCAAGGCGGCAGCGGGCCGCGCCGACAAGGCCGCAGCCTTGGCCAAGGAGGCTGCGGAGAAGGCAGCGGAAGAGACCCGGGCAGCGAAGGGGGATGCGGACAAGGCCGGGCGTGCCGCCACCCGCGCCGCTCAAGCCGCCGAAGGAGCGGCGGCTGCTGCCCGTACCGCGATCCAGGCGTCGAACGCTGCGGTGGCCGCGTCGCGTACCGCCGCACAAGCTGCCGCTAATGCTGCGCATGCCGCTGCTGCGGCGGGGCGGGCAGCCGCCAGGGCGTACCAGTCGGCGAATGCCGCCATAGCGGACCGCCATCAGGCCGCGAACGCGCGAAAGGCCGCCCAGGCAGCCCGCGATGCCGCCGCCGGCGCCCGCACCGCAGCTCGGGCCGCCTCGCACGCCGCGGAGGCGAGTGCCGCCGCCGGGAGCTCATCCTCCGCTGCTGCCCGCGCCGGACAGAACGCGGCCGCGGCCGCCGAGGCCGCAGCCGCCGCAGGCGAGCAGTCCGGGGTCGCTGCCGGCGAGGCCGCACATGCACGACGAGCCGCAGCCCAGGCTCGCTCGGCAGCAACGCAGGCCACCAACGCCTCTGGCCGCTCCCAGAAGCTGGCCAACCAGTCAGCTGCGGCGGCCCGTGCCGCCCGCCAGTTCGCCGACTCTTCGGCCGGCCACGCCGAGGCAGCTGCGAAGGCGGCGGAGGACGCCGCTCAGCATGCAGGCGAGGCCGACGCAGAGGGGAGGAAGGCCACCGCACACGCCGACGCCTCCCTCAAGGCAGCAGAACAAGCCACGTCCGCAACCACTCAGGCCCAACAGGTCGAGAAGGTTGCCCGCGCGGCTGAGCAGTACCTGCTTGAGCAGGAGGAGGCGAAGGCGGTCGCGGACGCCGAATTGCTGAAGTCCCTCGACGGCGAGGCCAGGGCCACCAACAAATACGCCCGGACGCAGGCTGCCCGCATGGACGAGGAGACCAAGAAGCTTCTCGCCGAGGGGCCGGGCAAGGCCAAGTCGGACCCTGCGGCGGCAGCCACCCTTGCCCGCAAGGCCGCGGCCAACCTCCTCAGCAGCAGCGGCAACTGGACCAGCGAGGCGGCCGGCCAGGCCCTGTCCGGCACCGACGCCGACGTGCTCACCTGGCTCGCGACCGGCCGCGTCACCGCGCAACAGGAGGACGATCGCGAGACTGCCCTCCACCTCGCCCGCATCGGCACACCGAAGACGGCTGCCGCCGCCGAAGCTGCACTCACCGAGGGCCCCAAGGCAGTCGAAGCGTTCTTGACGGACGGAGTGGTGGAGAGCCAGCGCGACGAGTACCGCATCCAGACCCTGCGGGCAATGGAAGACGCCGGCAAAGCCGTGACGGCAGCGGGCAACGCGGCCATGGACGACGGCTCGGCCAAGGCTCTCCACGCCTTCCTCCTCAGCGGATACCCGAGAGCCCAGGCCGAAGACGACCGGGTGGAGACTCTGCGGATCATGGAAAGGGGCGGCCCGAACGTAAAGGCCGCAGCCCGTATAGCCATGACCGGACCCCGCTGGATGCCGGGCATCTTCGTGACGCGTATCCAGTACAAGGCCGCACAGGCTGATCAGGACACCGCCGCCCACGTCGCGGCCGTCCGTGCACAGATCAGCATCGCCGCCAAGGCCGCAGCCACTGCCCGCAAGGACGCCAACACCGCCGCCGCGGCGGCCGCCCACGCCAGAGGAAGGGCTGACGAGGCGAACGGCTACGCCAAGCAGGCGAAGCAGGCTGCACAGGAAGCAGGCGACCACGCCGCACGGGCACGCGAGAGTTCGCAGGCCGCCGACAAGTCCGCCACCGACGCAGCAGCCTCCGCCACCCGGGCCAAGTCCGCAGCTGCTACCGCGCGTAAGGCCAGCCGGGCCGCAAACTATTCAGCCGTCCAGGCCACGTCCTCCGCGGCCCAAGCCAGCATTTCGGCCGGCAATGCGGCCGCATCCGCCCGTCGAGCCCGGCAGGCTGCCCTGGACGCGGGCAAGGACGCCGCCGCGGCCGGCCAAGCCGCACGCGAGGCGTACGCCATCGCCGCCGAGAAGCGCCGCCAGGAACAAAAGGCGGAAGCGAAAGCAGCCCGCGAAAAAGCACAGGAGAACGCGGAGAACAACTACCGCCCCCAGGACGATCCCAAGAACGACGATGTCATCTTCGAAAAGCACAGCAACGCCGGAATCCCCGACAGTGTGCGTAACGTAGTGGGATTCTTCAGCCTGCGAGGAGCCTTCGACACGGTCGCATTCACCGTGCTCGGACGTACCGACGAGGCCAAGGAGTCCTTCCAGGGATTCATCGGCCCGTTCTTCGCGGGGCAGCTCGGGGGCTACGTCAGCGGCTCTGCCGCCGAGATGGGCAAGGGGGCGGGCGTCATCGGTAGGGCCGGCGCCAGGGTGTTCGGGTGGCCGGTGGCCCTGGGCGCGACGGTCATCGACTACCTCCTGCCCGAAGGCGGTCCGGTACGATATATCGAGCCCGGCCCTTTCCAGCGACGTCCCATCGCTCCCATCACATGAGGGTGAAATAAATGGCGAACAAGGAAAACTGGCTGAACTCGCTGAAAGGCGGGGGCTTCATAAAGGGTTCCGCCGTCGGGCTCGGCGAAATGCTCGGTGGCATGTTCCTCGGCTGGCGTTCGCTGCTCCTCGGCTGCTGTGGAACAATTGCCGGTTTCATTGGTGCGGTCACCAACAGCGGCCTCGTCACAAGGATTGCGCTCTTGGGCATCGGCGGCGCGTCCCTCGTACTTACATGGGTGACGTGGAAATACATGAAGCGCCGGCAGAACGGGCACAACAGCCCGCAGCGCTGACGACGCGGCCAGGAGTGCCCGGCACACGGGCAGGCCGCGATCTCGCCCGAACCCCGTTCGGGACGAGGGCACGGCAGCAGAAGCGATCCGGGCCACAGGCGGCAGCGGCTCCACCGCCGCATGGGCGATACCACGCCGCGCGGCTGTGGAGTACACGACCTCCGCGCCATTCAGCGCCGGTCCCTCCCCTCGTGGGGACCGGTGCCGAACGGCGCGGGCTGCGTCGATCCGCGCCGTACCGGCGCGGATCGAGGAAGGCCGGACCCGTCGTGGTCGACCCGATGGCGGTCCGGATGGGACCGGCTCCACGGATCTTTCGGACTCACGTGCCGAGACCGGCGCCGACGTCTCGTAACTTTGGCGGAAGCTGACCGAGAACATGCGACGTCATGAGGTGTCTCTCCGAGCGCTGAACTGGTGGCCTGTCTGGGCGACGCCCGGCTGATGCGCTGCTGCGTCGTGATCCTGCCAGCTGTGGCTGCCGCCGAAGAGGTTCCGGTCTCGGGCCAACTGCCTCACCGCAGGTCAGCCGTATAAAGTGGGTTTTCCGGTCCGGAAGTCCAGGCGCGGGGGAAGTAAGGAGTGGAGACCTTGAGTTCCGACTCAGGGGCACGCACAGCCTTCGCCGAACGTCTCGCGCTGCTGTACAAGGAGGCCGGCAACCCTCCCCTCACACGCGTGGCCGAGTCGGTCGTCCGGCTTCAGCGGGTCGATGAACGAGGGCGGCCCGTGCGGGTGTCCGCTCAGCGGATCAGCGACTGGCGACGGGCCAAGAACGTGCCTGCCCAGTTCGCCGCCCTCGCGGCGGTGCTGCAGATCCTGATCCCCGAAGCACGGCGCTCGCGGCCCGCTCCGGTGTCCACGGGTCTATACGACCTGGCGCAGTGGCAGCGTCTGTGGGAGCGCGCGGTGGCCGACCCGGTCGGCGACCGCCCCGCGGCATCCGCGGACAAGGAGGAACGGCCCCCGGACGACGCCCCGACCGTCTCCGGTGGGGTGTGCCCGTACCGGGGGCTGGCGTCGTACCGCCGGCAGGACTCCCGGTGGTTCTTCGGCCGGGAGCGGAGCACGGATGCCCTCGTTGCCCAGCTCCGCGCGGTGGAGACGACGGGTGGCCTGGTCATGCTCGTGGGCGCCTCGGGAGCCGGAAAGTCCTCCCTGCTGAACGCCGGCTTGGTGCCCGCATTGCGCAACGGCGCGCTGGGCGACGGGAACGGCCAGGAGCGGGAGGTGCTGCAGCTCCTGCCAGGAGGCGATCCGCTCGGGGAGCTGACCCGCCGGATCCCCGAGTTCGCCCGCGTCCTCTTGGCCGTGGAGGAACCCGCGGCGAAGAAACCCGGCACTCCGCACTTCGCGCACGCGGTGCGGGAGGCCGCCACGGCATGGGCAAGGCGCACGACATCCTCCGCCGCACGTCCGGTCGTCATCGTGGATCAGTTCGAGGAGGCGTTCACCCTCTGCTCCAACGAGGCGGACAGGCGCACGTTCCTCCAGCTCCTCCACGCCGCGTGCACCCCAGCCGATTCGGGCGCCCCGGCCCCCGTACTCGTCATCCTCGGCATACGCGCCGACTTCTACGAGCAATGCCTCGGGTACCCCGAACTGGCCGACGCGCTGCAGCACCGGCACATGGTGCTCGGGCCGCTGACCAGCACGGAGCTGCGCGAAGCGGTGACCGGTCCGGCCAAGGCCGTGGGCCTGGAACTCGAACCGGGACTGGCGGAGCTGATCGTCCGGGAAGTGAGCGCCGACGGGCCCGGCGGGGCGCACGACGCGGGCGTGCTGCCGCTCCTCTCCCACGCCCTGCTCGCCACCTGGCAGCGACGCAAGGCGCGGCGGCTGACGCTGGCCGGCTACCGCGCGGCGGGCGGAATCCAGGGAGCGGTGGCGGCGACCGCCGAGCGGGCCTGGTCCAGCCTCGACCCGGCAGCACGCGCGGCCGCGCGACAGCTCCTCCTCAGGCTGGTCCGGCTGAGTGAAGACACCCAGGCCACCCGGAGGCGGGGGACGCGGCGCCAACTGGCGAAGGAGTCGACGGACCCCAACAAAACGGAGGAATCGCTCGAAGCGCTGGTTCACGCCCGGTTGGTGACCCTCGACGCGGAGACCGTGGAGATCACCCACGAAGCGCTGCTGCACGCCTGGCCACGCCTGCGCGACTGGATCGACGAGGACAGGAACGGCAATCTGCTGCGCCAGCGGCTGGAGGAGGACGGCAGGACCTGGGAGGCCTCGCACCGCGACACGTCGCTGCTGTACCGGGGTTCCCGTCTGGAACAGGCCCGCAACTGGGCACAATCCGCCGGTAACACCTTTCTGACCCGGAGCGCGGTGGAATTCCTGGCCGCTTCGGTCAGGTTGCGCAAGCGCACGGTATGGATCAGCCGTGCTGCGGTGTCGGCGCTGGTCGTCCTGGCGATGCTGGCCGTCGGCTCGGCGGTGGTGGCGTGGCAGCAGCGGGACGACGCGGTGTTCGAGCAGGTGCTCGCCGAAGCCGATCGCGTCCAGCACACGGATCCGTCGCTGTCCGCTCGGCTCGACCTGGTGGCACACCACTTGCGGCCGGACGACGAGGGCGCGAACAACCGGTTGATCTCGATCGTGAACGCGCCGCTGGCCACGCCGCTTCTTGGCCACACCGGCGCCGTCTACCTCACCTCCTTCAGCCCGAACGGACGGATCCTGGCCACCGCGAGCTACGACCGCACCGTTCGGCTGTGGGACGTGGCGGACCCGACGCGCCCCAAACCCCTGGGCAAGCCCCTCACCGGCCACACCAGCTGGGTGACCACCGCGGTCTTCAGCCCGGACGGACACACCCTCGCCAGCGCTTCGGACGACGGCACGATCCGGCTCTGGAACGTGCGGGACCCCAGCCACCCGCGCCCGATCGGTGCGCCCTTGACCGGCCACGACGGCACGCTCTCCCTGCTCGCCTTCAGCCCGGACGGCCGCACCCTGGCCTCCGCCACCGAAAAGCACGCCGTCCGCCTGTGGGACGTGGGCGACCCGCGCCGGCCGAGGTCGCTCGGCGCCTTGACCGGACACACCACCGCCGTGCGCTCCGTGGCGTTCAGCCACGACGGACGGACGCTGGCAGCCGGCGGCGACGACGGCACGATCCGGCTGTGGGACAGCTCCGATCCGCGGCGTCCGACGCCGATCGACACGGTGCTGACCGGTCACAAGAGCACGGTGCACTCCGTGGCCTTCAGCCCCGACGGCCGCACCCTCGCCAGCGGCAGCGCGGACGACACCATCCGGCTCTGGAAGGTGGCCGCCCCACGTCACCCGACGCCGCTCGGTGCGCCGCTCACCGGCCACACCGGCCCCGTATGGTCGGTGGCCTTCAGCCCCGACGGCGGCATGCTCGCCGCCGGCAGTGCGGACAGCACGGCGAGCCTGTGGAACGTCAGCAATCCGGCATATCCGTCGCAGGTCGGCGAGCCGCTCGCCGGCAGCAGTGGCGAGATGTACGCCGTGGGCTTCAGCCCCGACGGTCGCACCCTCGCCACCGGGAGCGGCGACAACAAGGCCCGCCTGTGGTCGATCCCGACGTCGGACATGATCGGCCGCATCGGAGCGTTCCGCCCGGACGGTCGGGTGCTCGCCACGGCCTCGCGCGACCAACGAGTTCGGCTGTGGAACGTGAAGACTCCCCGCCGGCCCGTATTGCTGGGCAAACCGTTCACTCCCGGGGTGGGTGACGTGCGGTCGCTGACGTTCTCCCCCGACGGCCACACCCTCGCGGTGCGGACGGGAAGCCGCGCACTGCATCTGTGGAACGTCACCGATCCGGCTCGGCCGGTCCTCTACGGGCCGCCCCTCACGCTGCAGACGCGCTATGCGGACGCGCTGGCCTTCAGCCCGGACGGGCACACGCTGGCAACCGCCCACGACGACCGCACCCTCCAGTTGTGGAACGCCGGCGACCCGTCCCACCTCCGCCCGCTCGGCCCGCCGCTCACCGGCCACAAGGGTTACGTCAACTCGCTCGCCTTCAGCCCGGACGGCCGAACTCTGGCCAGCGGCAGCTCCGACGGCACCGTCCGGCTCTGGAACGTGGCCGCCCCGCGGCATGCCGCCCCACTCGGCGCGCCTCTCAAGGGGCACCTGGGCCCCGTCAACGCGCTCGCCTACAGTCCGGACGGCCATACGCTGGCCAGCGGCAGCGACGACAACACGGTCCGGCTCTGGGACGTCACCGACCCCCTCGAACCAACCCGGCTCTCCTCCCTCACGGGCCACACCGAAGCGATCGTGTCGCTGACGTTCAGCCGGAACGGCCGCACCCTGGCGAGCGGCGGCAACGACGACACGGTCCGGCTCTGGAACGTCGCCCACCCCTCCAGGGCCACTCCCATCGGTCAATCGCTGAGCCCCAACGCCAAGACAGGCAATTTCCTGTCGTTCAGTCCCAAGAACCGCCTGCTCGGAGTGTCGAGCGGCGCCGATACCGTCCGCCTGTGGAACCCGGACACCGACGAGGCAATTCGTCGCATCTGCTCGACCACCCGGGGCGTTCTGACACCGGAGAAATGGCACGAGTATCTGCCCCGTCTGTCGTACGCGCCTCCGTGTGGCGAGTAACGGAGCCGAGGACCGGCCAACGCCGGGTGCCGGAGCGTCAGTTGGGACACCTCCGGTCGGCTCTGCAAGCACCCTTGGCTCTCTCCTCCGTTGCCACCCCCCGGCGGACCGCATCACGTGATCCCGATCACAACTCCTCATGGCAACGGGGAAGTCGTCTCCCGCCACACGAGCAGCGTTGTTAGTCTTGGCCGCAGCCCGATCGCTGGTGCATCCCCCGTCGCCAGCGGTCGGGCGTTTTCATGCCCTCGGGGCCCCCTTAGGGCGTAGAGGTGCGCGCCTCTCCACTCGTCAACACCTCTTGAGGAGTCGTAGGCTGGAGCCGCCTGACCGGCCGGCTCGGCCGGGGCGGCGAGCGACGGAACGGCGAACGACGGAACGGTGAGCGCCCATGGCAGTGGCGTACGAGCGGATCGCGGACACCCTCCGGCAGTCCATCCGTGCAGGTCGGCTGAAGCCTGGTGAGCGCTTGCCCTCAGAGGCGAAGCTCGCCGAGGAGTTCCGACGGAGCGTGCCCACCGTCCGGGACGCCCTTCGGGTCCTGCAGGACGAAGGGCTCATCGAGAAGCAGCACGGCCGTGGCAATTTCGTCCGGCGCCGCCGCACCCTGGCACTCCGCACCAATCTCCGGCACCAGTGGGAGAAGAACCGCGCGCGCAAACCGCTGGAGCAGCGGGCCCGGACCGGCGCCACGGAGCAGGACACCGGCCTCCAGGTCGACGACCTCGTCTTTTCCGCGTCGTACCGAGAGATCGAGGCGAACGAGGATCTCGCGAGGGCGTTCGGCCTCCCGGCAGGCACCACCCTTCTCGAACGCATCTACAGAACGCGGTGCACGGCCGAGAGTGCGCCCTTCAGTCTGGTGACCTCCTACCTCGTCCACGATCTGATCGCGCAGAACCCGGATCTGCTGGACGAGACGAAGGAGCCGTGGCCAGGGGGTTCGCAGAGCCAGCTGCACTCGGTGGGGATCGAGCTGGACCGCATCGAGGAGCGCGTCACCGCCCGCCCGCCGATGCCCGAAGAAGCGGAAGAGCTGGAGCTACCGCCCGGCACGTCGGTGCTCGTCCTCCGGAAGACCTCGTACGACACCCATGACCGCGCCGTGGGCGTCTCCTACGTCATCCTGCCCGGCGACCGCACGGAAATGCTGTTCACCACTTCCCTGGAAAGGTGGTGAGTGCCGTGCGTCGGCGCATCATCATCGTCACCGCCGTTCATGCACCGTCGGCGCACTTCTTGCCGGACGCCTACACCTCGCTCTGCCGGCAGGAACTCCCCGAGGGCTGGGAGTGGCACTGGGTCGTCCAGGAGGACGGAGAGACCGACGAGGTCGCCCCCCATGTCCCCGACGACGCCCGCGTGACCTTCCGGCAGGGACGGCCGGGCGGCCCCGGTGTCGCCCGCACCATGGCCCTCTCACAGGCCGACGGCACCTACGTCAAGATCCTCGACGCCGACGATCAGCTGCCACCGGGCGCGCTGGCTCGTGACCTGGCCGCTCTCGAAGGCGACCGGAGCATCGGCTGGGCGACCTCCCGCGCCCTCGATCTGCTGCCCGACGGGTCGACCGCCGGCTTCTCCTCGGACCCCGAGGCGGGGCCGATCGAGCGCGGCGCCGTACTCGACTTCTGGAAGGCGAACGGATTCCGCGCCCAGGTCCACCCGGCAACCCTCTGCGTACGCCGCGACCTGCTCCTCGCCCTCGGTGGCTGGATGGCCCTCCCGGCTTCGGAAGACACCGGTCTCCTGCTCGCCCTGAACGCGACGAGCCGCGGCTGGTTCTCGCCCGAGGTGGGGCTCCTCTACCGGAAGTGGCCTGGTCAGGCGACCGGCCAGGCCTCCCACACCGACACCGCGGAGCGCGCCGCCCGCATGGCGGTCGTCGAGGCCCGAGCGCGGGAGCTCGCGTCCTTCGCGTGGCGCTACCCGGCTACCGATTGACCGGATCTCGTTCCCCGGTGCGGCCTCTGCCGCGGCTGACCGCGAGCAGTGCCAGGTCATCGGTGATGCGGCCGCCGGTGTGGCGGCTCACCCCGGTGAGAAGGGTGTCCAGGAGCACATCCGGGCCGGGAAAGTCGCGCCCGGTCAGCCCGGACGCGGGGTCGTAGAAGTCCCCGGCGTGGTTCCGCGCCTCGTTCAGGCCATCGGTGTACAGCAGGAGCGTCGCCCCTGAGGGGAAGGGCACCGTGTCGGTCCGGTCCCGCTCGGCGCCCAGCTCCGCCAGCCCCAGGGGGAGGGCCGGCTCGGACGGTTCCGCGCTGCGCACCTGGCCGGCGTGCAGCAGCAGAGGCGCCGGGTGACCGCGGTTGACCAGCCGCAGTTCATCGCCGCGGTGCGGGATCTCGACGAGAACGCCGGTGACGAACCCCTCGGTCCGCTCGGGTCCCTTCCGCCGCGCTCTTTCCCGTACCAGTGCCCGCTCCAGCCTGGCCGCGATCCCGACGAGGGTGGGTTCCTCCTCGGCGGCCTCCCGGAACACCCCCATGGCCACGTCCACCACCTTGACCGCGTCCATGCCCTTGCCCCGGACATCGCCGACCAGGCAGCGCACGCCGTACGGGGTGTCCTGCGCGCTGTACAGATCGCCCCCGATCTGTGCGTCCTTCACGGCTGCCCGGTAGCGCACGGCGATCTGCAGGGGCCCGATCGAGGCCGGCAGCTGCGGCAGGACGGCGCGCTGCACGGCGAGGGCGATTCTGCGTGCAGCCTGCAGCCGCACATTGCTGTAGTACATGAGGCGGTTGACGCCGATGGCGAGGGCCGAGACGGTCGCGACCGCTGCCAGTTCGCTGACCCCACCGGAGTTGTCCACGAAGCCGAAGTGGGTGAGCAGCGCGATGTCGGCGGCACAGGCGCCGATGCCCGCCAGGACCGTCGCGCGCAGCGACAGCAGTGCGGCGGCTGTCATCGGCGCGGCTGTATAGAAGGCCTCCGCGCTGACATGCGGAGAAGTGTGGTAGTCGAGGACGGCACCGCCGAGGAGCAGGACGACGGGCAGCAGCTGGAGGTGGCCCAGACACCAGCGTCCGACGCTGGTGCGCCCCACGCTCGGTGCCCTCACGTACCCGCTCCCGCTCTGTCGCGCCGTGCCGACACCTCAAGCATCCTCGGGCCGGATTACGGCTGCCAGTCGTGGAGCGGCCGTATGGGTACGTGCCGTACGTGCCGTACGTGCCGTAGGCGCCCCGGGGGTCCCACCACTGGCTCAGGGCAGCTCTTCGGCATCGACGCGAGAGAAGATCAGGTCACTCTCTTCGGCGACCGGGCCGCGCAGCCGCACCGGCACGGCCACCGACCGACGCAGCGCCGCCGGATAGCTCCCGGGGGCGTAGTCGTTGGGAAGGCGATACGTATGAAAGCCGTGTTCCCGCATCGTCTCCAGCAGCTCGGTGACCGAGTCCCCCAAGCGCTCCATCCGCTCGGGATTCACCTCGACGGTGATCTCCGCGTCCGGCCGCAGCTTTTCGAGTATCGGCGCCATGCCTCGTACGACAGCACCCTCCGCGCCCTCCACATCGATCTTGATCACTCGGGCCGAGGCGATCTCCTCCGGCGCAAGCAGATCGGGCAGCGGGTAGGCGTCCACCTCAAAAGTGGCCTCGGCGGGGCCTTCGTACGGGACGATGCTGGCGGCGCCCAGGTTGCTGGAGCTGGCCAGTATGAAGGTCAGCTTCCTGGGCTCGTCGGAGACCGCGGCGTTGATCGCACGGACGTTGTCGCACCGGTTCATCTCGGTGTGGAGCAGCACGCGGCGGTGGAAGGCCGGGGTGGCCTCGATGGCCACCACCTTGCCCGTCCCGCCGACGAGCCGTGAGGCGAGCAGGCTGTAGTAGCCCACGTTGGCCCCGACATCGACAAACGTGTCGCCGGGACGCAGCCGGCGCTCCAGCCAGTGCGTCATGTGCGGCTCCCACAGGCCGAACAGGTAGATGAAGCGCTGGATGAGATCCCGCGTATCGACGGCCATCTCCGAGCCGAATCCGGTGCGGACGACCCTCCGCCGAGGATGGTCCCGCAGCCAGGGGTTCAGGAACCGCTCCGCCAGCATCGCCTTGCCGAGACAGCCAGGGGCGTCCCGCACGTATCCACGCCCGATGGTCACCAGGGTCTCGCTGATGTGGTTGCTCATCCGACCACCTCTCCGCGCGGCCGGCGCGAACCGTCCCGCTTAACGCCAAGGCACCCCAGAGCTCCACCGCGGGCTCAGGAGACGACCGCCGTCCGATCTTGGTCGAATGGTAGATCCAGCATACGAATCGCGTTCCCGCGCAACAGCTTGTACGCCACTTCGTCGGGCAGACCGCCGACATGCTCGGCCGCCACCTGCTTCGTGTGCGGCCACGTCGAATCGACATGCGGGTAGTCGGTCTCGAACGTCGCGTTGTTCACCCCCACCGTCTCGATCGACTCGACGCCGTGCTTGTCACGGAAGAAGCAGCAGAAGATCTGCCGGTAGTAGTACGTCGACGGGGGTTCGGGGATCAGGTCCTTCACCCCACCCCAGGCCCGGTGCTCCTCCCATACGTCGTCCGCACGCTCCAGGGCGTACGGGATCCATCCCATCTGGCCTTCGCTGTAGGCCAGTTTCAGCCGGGGGAACTTCACGAGGACGCCGCTGAACAGGAAGTCCATCATCGAGGCCATCGCATTGTTGAAGCTCAGGGATGCCTGTACGGCGGGCGGCGCGTCCGGCGAGGCCGCCGGCATCTGGGACGAGGACCCGATGTGCATGTTCACGACGGTGCCGGTCTCCTCGCACGCCGCGAAGAACGGGTCCCAGTAGCCGGAGTGGATCGACGGCAGGCCCAGATGGGTGGGAATCTCGCTGAAGGTCACCGCCCGCACACCGCGCGCGGCATTGCGCCTGATCTCGGCGACCGCGAGGTCGATGTCCCACAGCGGGATGAGGCAGAGCGGGATCAGCCGGCCACCGCTGTCGCCGCACCACTCCTCCACCATCCAGTCGTTGTAGGCCCGGACGCAGGCCAGCCCGACCTCCTTGTCCTCGGCCTCCGCGAAGGTCTGCCCACAGAAGCGCGGGAACGTCGGGAAGCAGAGCGACGCCTCCACGTGGTTGATGTCCATGTCCTCCAGCCGGGCCTTGGGGTCCCAGCAACCGCGCCGCATCTGCTCCCGCGTGATGCCGTCCAGCGTCATCTCGTCACGGGAGAAGCCGACGGCCGCAATGATGCGCTTGTACGGGAAGATCAGGCCCTCGTACTCCCACCAGTCGGTGATCTGGCCTTCCGGATCGGTGGTGAACCGGTACTTCCCGCCGACGTACTCCAGCTCACCGATGCCGGCCGTGAAGGGCTTCGGTCCCCGGTCCCGGTACTTCTGGGGAAGCCAGGTCTCGAAGAGGTGCGCGGGCTCGATCACATGATCGTCCACGCTGATGACCTTGGGGAGGTCTCCCGTACCGCTGCCGTTGCTGACCACGCTGTACCCCCAACTGTCCGACGGTTCGGTCGAGCACAATCTGACGGTGCATCAGCTTCAGGCTATGGGCCAACCCCCGCGACAACAAGGAGGAATCCGGATCTGCACCTCTTGCCAGATCAGGCACCTTCCGTTGAACTGACGTACCGTCAGCTCAACTCTCGGGCGGAAGGATCGGCATGCACACAATCTGGCTCAGCGGGGCCGAATGGCTCGCGGTCCTCCGTATCGGGCTGGGCCTCTGGTGGCTGGAGAGCTGGCGCCACAAGGACAAGAAGGACTGGTTCGCCGGCGGCGGCATCGCCTGGGCGGCGGGCGTGGCAGCCAAGCATCGCTGGCCCGTGGTCCGGAAGGGCTTCGACCGCATGGTGAAGCCCCGTCCCCGGCTGATGGCGTACCTCGTCGCCTACGCAGAGCTGGCTCTCGGTCTGGGCCTGATCGTCGGATTCCTCACACCCATCGCCCTGGGATGCGGCCTCGCGCTCAACCTGATCTACCTCGTGCTGATGATTCACGACTGGGGCGAGCAAGGGCAGAACCTCATGATGGCCCTGATCTCCGCGGTCGGGCTGTTCGGCATGTGCTGGCAGGTGTGGTCACTCGACGCGGGGGTCGGACTCTTCCTCTAGGCCGTGATCGCCATCGTGATCGTGATCGTGATCGTGATCGCCGCACCTTCGCCACCGCGCGGCGACCGGTTGGGCGTCAGCGGCCCGGGACTTCCCTCGCCGCTCTGGCCTGTTGGCGCCCGGCATGTCAATCTGCGCACGCCCGAGCCACGCCCCTTCACCCCGGCCTTTCGGCCACAAGGACGGACAGGGGACGCTTTTCACAAGGCACTGTCCACTGTCGTCCGCAGACGAGGAGATGGTGATGAGCGATCCCAACGCCGCAGCACAGCAAGCCACTTCAGGCACTTCAGGCACTTCAGGCACTTCAGGCACGTCAAGCACTTCGACGATTCAGGACGCCCCTGAAGCCACCCTTGAAGGGGAGCTCAGGGAGTCGCACGCGGCACGCGCCCGAAGCGCTCTCGTCCGTGCCAGGGCCACGTGCCTCCACGTCGGCATCGAAGAGCACGAGGCCAAGCTCGTTCCCACCGGTCCTGCGGGAACGGCTGCCGGCGCCATACGTCTGTCGGAGCAGGGGCTGGCCGCGCTCGAAGAGCGTTCCCCCGATCCCGCGGCGGACGCCCGCTGCGCGAGGAACGCCGCCGCCGCCGCGACCCTTGCCGCCCAGATAGCCCGGGCCCACGATGACTCCGAGCTCTCCGGCGCCGCCCACCAGGCCGCCCTGGCGGCGTCGATGGCGGCCATGGAGGCCGCGGGCGGGAAGGCACTGGGAAGGGACCCGCACCTGAACGCCAGGGCGAGCACCGCCGAGGCGACGGCGTGCGCCGCCGCCACGGCAGCCGGCTGGCTAGAGCCGTAAAGACCTGGCGGACGGTCAGCCGGTCAGCACCGGTTGGTCGTTCCGCAGTTCCGCGAAGAGCTTCTTCGCCCGGGGCAGGTCCCACTTCACGGCGCTGCCCTTGGAGGTCGGGAAGCCGAGGCTGGCCACGGGGACGTTGAGGCGCTTGCCGTCGCCGGCGGTGACGCTCTTCATCGCCTGGAAGAGCGAGGTGAGGTTCAACAGGCTCATGTCCTTGTCCACGATGAGCGTGTCCAGCCCGGCGCTCATGGTGGGGTAGACCTTGGACGGGTTGAGCACGATGCCCGGCGTGGCGGTCCTCTTGGCGAGCGCGGCCAGGAACTTCTGCTGGTTCTGGCTGCGGCCGAGATCGCCCTGGGCCTCCTGGTGGCGCTGGCGGACGAAGGCGAGCGCCATGCGGCCGTTGAGCGTATGGCAGCCCTTCGTCAGGTTCGCGCCCGACTTCTCGTCCTTGATGTCCTTGTCCAGACACATCGGCACACCGCCGACGGCGTCCACGATGCCCACGAAACCCGCGAAGCCGATCTCCGTGTAGTGGTCGATGGGCAGCCCGGTGTTGCGCTCGATGGTGCGGACGAGGAGGTTGGGGCCGCCGAGCGAGAACGCCGCGTTGAGCTTGTTCTTCGATGTGCGGTAGTGCTTGCCGGTTTCGGGGCGGATGTGCGGCGGGATGGTCACCCAGGAGTCGCGCGGCAGGCTCATCATGGTGGTGCCGTGGGCGCCGGTGTGCAGCAGGATCATCGAGTCGGTGCGGCGGCCCGCGTCCGCCGAGCCGCCGGTGTGGAGATCCTTCTTGTCCCGGTCGGAGAGGCCCGCCCGGCTGTCGGAGCCCACGATCAGATAGTTGGTTCCCTTGCCCTGCAACGGCCGGTCGGCGATCTTGGCGAGGTCGACCTCGCGGTTGAGCTTGGTGTCGGCCCAGACGTAGGTGCCGGCGGATGTGATGAGACTCACCGCGGCCAGGAGCGTCGCGATCCGCAGGAACCGGCGGCGCCTGCGGGGGCGGGGGCGGGCCTCGGCGGGTCTGCCGGACCTGGGGCTGCGTCCGCGACCGGGAGAGGTGCGGCGCATGCCGCCGCTGTGCCCCCCGCCGGATATGTGCCCGTCGAGCGGCGGCGACGCGAGGTCCGCGTCATGCGGCGCGAGGGCCGCGTCGTACGAGGACGGGAGGCCCG